>CALRMP020000005.1:0-63952 GCA_943369205.1 Gulosibacter massiliensis
ACGCCACGAAAGGTCACGACCGCGCCGTCTGCCGCCGTTGAGACCCACGCTTCAAGCGCCGCCACCTCAATGGTCTCGGCCGATACCACCGCGTGCACCGCACTCGCGTCGTACACCAGCCGCCCAGCGTCGACCTCACTCATGCGTGCCCTCGCCGGCCACTTGCTGCACGAGGTGGTCGAGCAGACCGTCGAGCACGGCAAGCCCGTCTCGCACGCCGCCGCGAGATCCGGGCAGTGCCACCACCACGGTGCCGCTGGCCACTCCGGCCACGGCGCGGCTGAGGGCTGCAGTGGGAGAAACGGCGAGTCCCCGAGCACGCACCGCCTCGGCGATGCCCGGCAACTCGGTGTCGAGCACGGCGTGCACGGCTTCGGGGGTGCGGTCGTCCGGGCTCACGCCCGTTCCGCCGGTGATGATGAGGGCTGCGGGATGCTCGCTGAGAGCATCCCGAACCGCTCCCGCAATGGCGGCGTCAGCGACGACGCGCACGGCGTCGACAGCGAACCCGCGTTCGGCCAGCCACTGCGCGATCGTCGGACCGGTCTCGTCGCTGCTCGCTCCCGCCGCGCCGCGCGTCGACGCCACGAGCACGATCGCCGTGCCGGGTCGTACCGCTGAGGGTTGGTGCTGCTGGGGAGAGGGGCGTGAGGCAGCGCTGGACGGTGCGTCCCCTGGCAGGTCGGCGCTCGACACGTCTGCGCCCGCCAGGTCGGCTCTCGACACGTCCGCGCGCCGCCAGTCACCGCGTTTTCCGCCGCTCTTGCTGAGGAGCCGCACCTCGGTGAGCTCGCCACACGGGTCGACGGCCTTGATCATGTCGTGCAGCGTGAGACCGGCGACGGCCGCTGCTGTGAGTGCCTCCATCTCAACGCCCGTGCGGCCTGACGTGGTGGCTGTCGCGGTGATGACGACGCTGTCGACCTCGAGGGTGAAGTCAACGTGCACGGCGTCGATCGGCACAGGGTGACACAGCGGAATCAGCTCGCTCGTCTTTTTCGCGCCCGAAATGCCCGCGAGGCGCGCGGTTGTCAGCACATCGGCTTTCGGCAGGGCGTCGTCGCGCAACAGGTCGATGACGTCCGCGCGCGTTCGAAAGCGCGCGCCCGCGACAGCGCGCCGCGCCGTGACGGGCTTGCCTCCGACGTCGACCATGCGGGCACGGCCGTCACTGTCAAGGTGGCTCAGGCCGCCGGCGCCCGTTACGTTACTCACCCCCTCATCGTGCCATGGCCGGTCATGCTGCGTGCCGTCACCGCTCGCGCCCAGACACCGGCGATTGATGGCGTAAGGAATCCGTAAGAATCTTGGGGGCGAAACTGACGCCGCGCGGCTTACTCTGAGGCCGTGACACCGACCGAGAACGGCGAGACGGCCATGGGTGGTGAGACGACCGAGGCCGATCAGGCACGCCGGGGCGCGGGCGGGCCCAGCACGGTCGCACCCACCACCCGCAGGTCGACCACGGTCGCGCCGAGTCCCGATAGCCCCAGCGCTCGGCTCATCACGATATTCGCGGCGGCATCGGGGCTGGCAGCCGCTGCGGTCACTCTGGCGGTTGCCGAGGTGTCGGCGCTCTTTGTTGCACCAGCCAGCAGCCCCGTGCTCGCGGTCGGATCTCTCATTATCGATCTGACCCCGCCCTGGCTGAAAGAGCTCACCATCGCCCTGTTCGGCGCCGACAACAAGACGGTTCTGCTGGTGCTCGTCGGACTCCTTGTCGCCGTTCTCGCCGTGGTGTCGAGCGTGGTGGAAGCTCGACGCCCCCCGCTCGGCGCAACCCTGATTGCTGTCGTCGGCTTCGTCGCCGTGCTTGCCGTTGTCACGCGGGCCGACGCCACGCTGGTGTGGGCGGTTCCCATCGTCCTCGGCACCGTGGCCGGCGTGCTGACGCTGCGTCTCCTCCTTACGCGATTGTCCCGCTGGAGTCAGCCGCGCTCGGAGTCGACAGAGGAAGCCGCGACCATCGGTCTCGATCGCCGCGGATTCTTGGGGGCCTTAGCGGTGACCACCGTGTCGGCGGCCATCGCAGGGGTCGCCGCTCGGTCGGTGAACGTCGCCACCACGGTGGTCTCGAGCGTGCGAGAGGCACTGCGGCTACCGGCGGCCTCCCCTCCGGCCGCGCCGATTCCGGCGGGCGCGTCGCTCGATGTTGCGGGCATGACGCCCCTGGTCACCCCCACAGCCGATTTCTACCGAATCGACACGGCACTGCAGATTCCGCGCATCGACGTCGCGCAGTGGCGCTTGCGGGTCACGGGCCTCGTCGAGGAGGAGTTCGAACTCAGCTGGGATGAGCTCGTCGCGCTCCCGCAGCGCGAGGCATACGTCACGCTGATGTGCGTCTCGAACGATGTGGGCGGAAACCTGACGGGCAATGCGCTCTGGCTCGGGCATCCGATTCGCGATGTCCTGGCCCGTGCGCGCCCTCTCCCCGAGGCCGATATGGTGCTCTCGGTCAGCCAGGACGGCTGGACAGCGGGAACGCCGTTGGCGGTTTTGCAAGATGCGAATCGGGATGCTCTTCTCGCGATCGGCATGAATGGTGAGCCGCTTCCGCTCGTACATGGTTTTCCCGTGCGCATGGTGGTGCCCGGTCTCTACGGCTATGTCTCGGCGACCAAGTGGGTCGTTGAACTGCGCGTGACCCGGTTCGATCGTGATCAGGGCTACTGGACTCCGCGGGGGTGGTCGGCGCTCGGCCCCGTCAAGACGCACAGTCGCATCGATGTGCCCCGCGACCTCGCCAGCGTTACCGCCGGCCCGGTCGCCGTCGCGGGCATTGCGTGGGCGCAACACACCGGCATTGAGCGCGTCGAGGTGCGCGTCGACGGCGGTGCGTGGGCTGAGGCGACCTTGGCGGAGGCGATCTCCATCGACACGTGGCGCCAATGGGTCTACCCCTGGCAGGCCACCGCCGGTCGGCACATCATCGAGGTGCGCGCGACCGATGCCTCGGGCTTCACTCAGCGGGAGGCCTATCGCCCGGTCGCCCCTGATGGGGCTGAGGGGTATCACACGATCGTCGTGAACGTCGAGGCGTAGGCGCGGGCAGACGCCATCGCTGTGCCGTGGTGGCTAGTACCGCGGCATTGCCGGATCGACCTCGGAGGCCCAGGCGTCGATGCCGCCGACGAGGTGCCGAGCGTCGAACCCTGCGGCGCGCAGGATCTGCAGGGCGTGCTGCGAGCGGATGCCGTGGTGGCAGTACGCGATGATCGTCCGGTCACGCGGCAGCGCATCGAGCATGTCGGTGAGCTGCCCGAGCGGGGCCAACTGCGCGCCCGGCAGGGCGACGAGCTCGAACTCCCACGGCTCACGAACATCGAGCAGGAGGGGAGCGGCTCTCTCGTCGGTGCGCTCCAGCACCGCAGCAAGTTCTCGCGGCAGAATCTCTGCCGGCTTGGGCCCGGGGTCAGGTTCGGTGCGCGGCTCGAGCTCAGCATCCGTTAGCTCGGTCACGGTGCGCGCCTCGGGGTCGTGACCATACGCAACCTCGCGGAGTCGCCCCGTACGCGCGTTGTAGGTGGTGACCCGCCCGATGAGGGGGGTGCCCACACCCGTGATCAGCGCGATTACCTGGGCGGCCATGAGCGAACCAATGACACCGCACACCACCGGCAGCACGCCGCCCGTGGCGCAGTCGAGCACCTCGCCGGTGGGGGGCTGCGGAAACAGGTCGCGAAAGCCCGGCCCGCCGACGGGAGCCACGCCCACCTGGCCGTCGAACTGGAGCACCGAGCCCCACACCAGGGGAATGCCTCGCAGTGCCGCCGCGTCGGCCGCCAGGTAGCGCGTGGCAAAGCCGTCGCTGCCGTCAACGAGCAGGTCATAGTCGGCGAGCAGCGCGAGCGCGGTCTCAGCCCGAAAGCGGTCGCGGTACAGCGTGAGGCGCACGGCAGGGTCAAGAGCGAGCATCCGCTCAGCCGCTGATTCGACTTTGAGACGCCCGAGGTCGGCCGTGGTGTGAAGGTGCTGACGGTGCAGGTTGCTCAGGGCGACGACGTCGTCGTCAATGATGCCAAGGCGTCCGCCTTCGGCTGTGGCAACCCCGGCGCCCACGAGCTGTGGCAGCACGGCGCTGCCGAGCCCGCCCGCGCCAATGACCAGCACACGCGCTGTTGTCAGGGCGCGTTGGGCGGTCTCGCCAAAGCCGGGCAGAACCAGTTGGCGTGCGTGACGGGTCGGGTCAACCATGATGTGATTGTGTCAGTCACCGCGGGGAGGAGCATGATGAGCTCGTCTACGCGCATGCGCCCACTGCGGCAGTCGGTCGGCGTTCGGGTGCTGGCCGTCGTCGGCATGGTCTTTCTCGTGGCGCCCCTGCTCGCCCTGGCCGTCGCCGCTCCATGGGGTCGCATGCTCGAGTTGCTGACGCGCGAGAGTTCGCTGCAGGCGTTGGGCATCTCGCTCGCCACCGCTGCTGCCGCAACGGGCCTGAGTCTGCTGCTGGGCGTGCCACTGGCGCTGACCCTCGCGAACCGCGACGGAGAGCCCCCCTCGTTCTCACGCCGCGTGGTCCGAGCCTTCGTGACCGTGCCCGTGGTGTTGCCGCCCGTGGTGGGCGGAGTCGCACTCGTGGCGCTATTCGGCGCTGGCGGGCTTGTCTCTCGCCCGCTCGCTGATGTGTTCGGGTTTGCCCCGCCCACGAGCGCCGGTGCCGTCATCATGGCGCAAACCTTTGTGGCCATGCCCTTTCTCGTTTTCGCCATTGAGGGGGCGGTGCTGTCGAGTGATCGACGATTCGACCTTGTGGCGGCCTCGCTCGGCGCGAGCCCTCTTCGACGGCTTTTTCGGGTCACGCTGCCCCTCATTGCTCCCGGCATCGCCGCGGGCGCTGCGCTGAGCTTCGCGCGCGCGATGGGCGAATACGGTGCGACCGTCACTTTTGCCACGAGTGTTCCGGGCATCACACAGACGGTGCCGATGGCCATCTACGGAGAACTGGCCGCAGGAGATCGCGATGCGGCGATCGCGCTCTCGCTCGTGCTCGTCGCCGTGTCGGTTCTCGTCCTCTTCGCTTTGCGCGACCGTTGGGTCGGCGGGATCTCGCGATGACGGGGTTGGATGCTCACCTGAGGGTCTCGCGCGGTGACTTCACCCTCGACCTCCCGCTCGCAGTGTCAGCAGGCCAGACTGTCGCGCTCATTGGGCCCAATGGTGCGGGCAAGTCGACAGCGCTTCTCGCGCTCGCGGGTTTCGTGCCGCTCGTGTCGGGCGGCGTAACGCTGGGCGGACGCCCCGCCGACCCGCGCCCCGAGCGCCGGCGTGTGGGGCTGATGCTGCCGCAGCCCATGCTGTTTCCGCACCTCACCGTGCGCGAGAACATCGCCTTCGGCCCTCGTGCGCACGGCCGCGCGCGCGTTGACAGTAGACGCGTCGCCGACGAGTGGATCACCCGCACTGGTCTCGTTGGATTTGACTCGCGGCGGCCCGGTCAGCTTTCGGGTGGGCAGGCGCAACGAGTGGCGCTCGCGCGGGCGCTCGCCGTTGACCCCGAGCTGCTGCTCCTCGATGAGCCTTTGGCGGCCCTTGATGTCAACAGCCGCGATGCCGTGCGCGCGGAGTTGGCCACGCACGTGCGGGCGTTCGCCGGAGTGTGCATCGTCGTCGCTCATGACTACGACGACGTGGCGGCGCTCGCCGACGAGGTGATCGTGCTCGATCAGGGCCGCGCGGTGCAGCGCGGGAGCCTCGGCCAGCTCGCCGCCGAGCCCGCCACCGATTTCGTCCGGCGCTTCACTTCGGCGTGAGCGGGTGGCCCGCCGTGCCTAGCCTGCCAGTCCAGCCCAGCTAACCCGCCCAGCCGGCCCAGCCCGGCTAACCCGCCCAGCCAGTCCAGCCCAGCTAACCCGCCCAGCCCAGCTAACCCGCCCAGCCCGCGCTCGGCCCGCGTCGCTAGGCTCACTCCATGCCCCGCACGCCCTCGCCCGCTTCTGACGACGACGCCGCACTGCGGTGGGACGACCTCGATGACCCAACCTATGTCGATGTCGAGCCACTCGACGGTGGGCCCTTTGAGGGTCAGGCGCGTGAGCCCATGCTGGCCGGCGGCACCGCGGAGGCGAGCGATTCGGGCGCGGCCCCGGCGGGTCGGACCCGGGCCGCATCCGTCGCGCTCGCCGTGGTTGGTGGTGTTGTTGCCGTGACGTACACGATTGCGTGGGTGATCGGAGTCGAACGACTGCCGCTGAGCGGCCCTACTCTGGCGCTCGAAGTGATCTATCAGTTCGCTGAGTTCCTCGCGATCATTGCCAGCCTTGTGTGGGTCGTGACGACGATCGTGCTCACGCGTGACCGGCCTGCGGTGCGGGCCGGATGGTTGGCTCTCGGCACGCTTCTGCTGATGCCGTGGCCCGTAGTTCTCGGGGTGATCGCGTGAGCACCAATGACGGTGACCCGAGGCAGAACGACGCTGCCGCCCCCGATGCACGCGAGGCCCCCGACGCCCCCGACGCTGCCGCCAGCACCTACGACCGCGGCTCGAGTCTCGCCCGTGGCCTGCTCGTCACCGTTGTTGGCGTGATCGTGGCATGGTTTGTCTGGGACGCAATCGGCAATCTCGTGGCCGTACCACCCCTGTTCGAGCAACTGGGCCTCGGCGACAGCGTGCCATGGGTCTTGCTCGTGATCGGTGTTGTCGTGCCTCCGCTGTTCTTTTCTGCCGCGCTCGTGGTTGCCCACCGGCAGCCGCTCGTTCGGGCCGCGCTCGTGCTCATCGCGAGCCTCGGGGTCATTGCGGTCACGCGGCTGAGCCTCATTGCAGCCGCGACCGGCACGCTCTCCGTCGTCGGCTAGCGGCGCTTAGGTCAGTCCTACCCACAGCACGAGCGCGATGAGCACCACTTGCATGATCAATCGAGGCCAGAAGGGCACGGCGATCACGCCGAAGCGGTCACGATGCCGCGCGGCGTAGGCATTCGCGGGGAACACGCACACCAAAAAAATGGCGAGCATGATACCCGCGAGCGCTTGAGTCGGGGGCCACAGTAGGCCCAGGCCGCCCGCGATCTCGGCAACGCCCGTGACCCACACCCACGCCGTGGGGGAGTAGGGCCTGCCGTGAAACACAGCTGGCACCATCGCGGCCATGCCGCGCACGACGGGGGGAACAAAGTGGGTCACCCCGATAGCGATGAAGATCACGGCCGTGATCACCCGGGCGAGATCGACCGCCGCATCGGGGTTCACTCGGGCACCGGGGTCGAGTTGCCGCCGATCAGTGGCCACTCGGCGAGCAGCCGATCGACCACGGCGAGTTCGGCTCCGACCTCCATGGCGGCGCGCTTTCCCGCCGCGTAGCCGACAAGAAACGTCGTCAGGGGCGCGGCAGGCCGTATGACCCCGTGTGCCGCGCGGCCCGCGAGAGCGAGAAGCGCGTCGACGTCAACGACCTCGCGTGGCACCTCAAGCGCGTCGGCAAGGTCAGCCGCCCACGCGGTCACGGCGGCGTCTCGATCGTCGGTCATGCGGACCTCCCGGTGAGGGTGATGCCGAGCACGGCGGCGTCGGCGGGCGTATCAACATCGGCCGTTGAGCCCGGCGGGGCGGCCACGGTGTCGACAGACAGTCTGCTCGTCACGGCCCGCATCGGCAGATCGGTCAGCGAAGCGTGTTGCGGGTTCTCGGCCGCGAGACTCTCAAGTGCGCGTCGCAGGGCGGCCGCGCGATAGATCGCGGCGAGAGGTTGCTGCACCCCTTCGGCGTCGCGTGCCATGATCGCGTCGGCTGAATCTCGCTCGCGCAGCGCGCCGAGCAGCACGGGCACGAGGGCGGCACTGTGCGGCATGTCGACGGCGAGCACGAGCACGGCATCGGGCGGGGCGTCGCGCAGCGCTGCCATTCCCGCTGCAAGCGCGGCAACAGGCCCGCCGAATGGTGGCGTTTCGCGCGTCACCCGCACCTTGGCACCACTCAGGGTGCGCTGACCGGATGCCCAATCCTCGGCCTCGCCCACAATCACGATGCGCCGCGAGCCGTCACACGCCGCCACGGTTCGATCGAGCAGACTCACTCCGGCGAGCGTGAGTGAGGCCTTGGATTCGCCCCCGAGCCGCGCACCCCGCCCGCCGCAGAGAATCACGGCGTCGACGATCATTCCCCCACGCTACCCGGCGCTGCCGGAGCCAGCGTGGCGCTCACGATGCGCTGAACGATCAGTGTCGCTTCCGGTGCCCCCGAGTGTGCGAGCATCGGGGGGTGGGACGCATCACGCAGCGCCGCCGTGTCACGCGCATCACGCTCGGCACGGCCCCGAGCGTGCGCGACGACGTGCTCGCGGCTGAAGAGCCGCTCGAGATCAGAGTGGGCGGGTTGTCGCTCGCGATCACGATGCGCACGCCGGGTCACGACGTTGAGCTGGCAGCAGGCTTTCTCGTGTCGGAGGCGGTCATCGCCCACGGCGACGACTTTGCGAGTGCCCGCTATTGCGCCCCGACCGAGGCGCTCGACGCCAGCGGCGAGGGCAACACGTTCAACATTCTCGACGTCGCGCTCGCCCCGGGAGTGCCCGCGCCCGACCCGAGCCTCGCGCGTCGATTTTTCACCACCAGTTCGTGCGGAATCTGCGGCAAAGACAGCATTGACTCTGTTCGCACGCTTTCGCGTCACCCCGTGGCTGATGATCCGCTCGTGGTCTCCGCTGCCCTGCTCACGACGTTGCCCGATCGGCTGCGCGAGCAGCAGGCGGTGTTCGAGAAGACGGGCGGCCTGCACGCGGCAGCCCTCGTCGATGGCGCCACGGGTGAGCTGCTCGTGCTGCGCGAAGATGTCGGTCGACACAACGCTGTCGACAAGGTCGTCGGCTGGGCGGTGCTCAATGATCGGCTTCCGCTCAGCGGATGCGTGCTCATGGTCTCGGGGCGCGCGAGCTTCGAGTTGACGCAGAAGGCGTCGATGGCGGGCATCCCGATGCTCGCCGCTGTCTCGGCACCCTCGTCGCTCGCGGCCGACCTCGCGACCGAGCTGGGCATGACCCTCGTGGGCTTTCTGCGCGGGGAGTCGATGGTGGTCTACAGCGGTGCGCAGCGCATCGCCGTGAACGAGGAGGCCGTGGCGCCATGACAACGCACCCCGACGACAGCACGCAGCCCGATTCGGCCGCGCACCCCGACGACAGCACGCAGCCCGATTCGGCCGCGCACCCCAACGACAGCGCGCACTCCGAACCAGCCGCTTACCCCGAGCCCGAGCTCACTGTCGGCCCCCCGAAAGACTGGGCAGCCGGAGTGCCGGGTGTGCTGCACGCGATGGCCCCCGCTCTCTCTGGCATGGGTTTCGGGCGATCGCTGCGCTTGCTGTCGGCGCTCAATCAGCGTGACGGCATTGACTGCATGAGTTGCGCGTGGCCTGACCCCGAGCACCGCAAGCTCGCCGAGTTCTGCGAGAACGGGGCGAAGGCCGTGACCTGGGAGGCAACGCCGCTGACGGTGCCGTCGAGTTTCTGGGCCGAGCACTCGCTGACCGACCTGCTCGACAAGGACGAGTACTGGCTGGGTTCGCAGGGGCGGCTCGTCGAACCCGTTCACAAGCCGGCGGGCAGCGATCACTATCAGCCGGTCAGCTGGGATGACGCCTTCGCGATCATTGGCGAGCGACTGAGAGGGCTGGCGTCGCCCGATGAGGTGGCGTTCTATACGAGCGGCCGGGCATCCAACGAAGCGGCATTCGTTTATCAGCTTTTTGCGCGCGCCTTCGGCACCAACAATCTGCCCGACTGTTCGAACATGTGTCATGAGTCGACGGGGGCGGCGCTCAATGAGACCCTCGGCATCGGCAAGGCGACCGTGGCGTACGACGACTTTGAGAAGGCCGACCTCATCATCGTGATGGGGCAGAACCCCGGCACGAATCACCCACGCATGCTGACGGCCCTCGAGGATGCCAAGCGCAACGGGGCCACGGTCGTTGCCGTCAACCCGCTCGTCGAGGCGGGGTTGAAGCGCTACAAGAACCCGCAGACGGCGCGGGGCGTTCTGGGGCGCGGCACGAGCATCGCCGATCAATATCTGCAGATTCGCACGGGCGGCGACATGGCGCTGCTGCAAGCGCTGTCGAAGCGCGTGCTCGAGGCCGAGGCGGCCGCACCGGGCACCGTGCTCGACCACGCATTCATCAAGCAGTACGTCAGCGGGTTTGCCGAAGCGTCGGCACATCTGCTGGCCGTCGATGAGGCTGAGGTGCTCGCGGCGACCGGACTCGACTCGGCGGCGATCGACGAGCTCGCCGCGCGCTACCTTGCGGCCGATCGGGTCATCATCACGTGGGCGATGGGCATCACGCAGCAGAAGAAGGCCGTGGCGACCATCCGTGAAATCGTCACGCTGTTGCTGTTGCGGGGAAACATGGGCAAGCCCGGTGCCGGAGCCTGCCCTGTGCGAGGTCACAGCAACGTGCAGGGCGATCGCACGATGGGCGTCTGGGAAAAAATGCCCGAGTGGTTCTTGGATGCTCTCGAACGCGAATTCGGATTCGCACCGCCGCGCCACGAGGGGGCTGACTCGGTGCACGCGGTGCAGGCCATGCGACGCGGTGAGATTCGCGCGTGGGTCAGTCTGGGCGGCAACTTCGTCGGGGCGATCTCTGACACGGTCGCGGCCGAAGCAGCCATGCGCGGCACCGAGCTGACGGTGCAGATCTCGACCAAGCTCAACCGCTCTCACGTCGTGACCGGACGCGAAGCACTCATCTTGCCCACGCTGGGGCGCACCGAAATCGACGCTCAAGCCACCGGCGAGCAGTTCGTCACGGTAGAAGACACCGTCTGCGCCGTGCACGCCTCGTGGGGCAAGATCGCGCCGGTCGACGATCGCCTGCTCTCGGAGGTGGCGATCATCTGCCGCATGGCCGAGGCCGTGCTCGGTGATCGTGTGTCGGTGCCGTGGCGCGAGTTCGCCGCCGACTACGACCGCATTCGCGATCGCATCAGTCGCGTCGTGCCCGGGTTCGACGACTTTTCGGCGCGCGCGCGCCTCCCCGAGGGCTTTGTGCTGCCGAACGGTCCGCGTGATGAGCGCCGGTTCGACACCGCCACCGGTCGCGCGATCATGACCGTCAACGAGCTCGAGCCGGTCGAGCGCCCGCCGGGTCGCTTGCTGTTGCAGACCATGCGTTCGCACGATCAGTTCAACACCACGATCTACGGCCTCGACGATCGCTATCGCGGCATCAAGAAAGGCCGCAGAGTGGTCTTCGTGAACCCTGACGATCTCACGGAACTTGGGCTCGCCGACGGTGACCTCGTCGACATCACGAGCGAATGGCGCGGTGCCGATCACGGGGTCCTCACGGGGTGGCGGGTGGTCGCGTATCCAACCGCTGTCGGATGCGCCGCCGCCTACTTTCCGGAAGCGAACGTGCTCGTGCCGCTCGAGAGCGTGGCCGAGGTGAGCAACACACCCGTGTCGAAGGCTGTGGTCGTGCGCGTGGAGCCTGCTCGCGTTGCTGTGCCCGTGGGCTGACCGGCTCGGCGTCGCGACGGCCGAGCTACGAGAGGCGCTCTACGCGAGCAGTTCGACCCCGCGTTCCCACCGCAGCACCTCGACGTGATCACCCTGCGCTACTTCAGTGACGTGCTCGGGCACGATCGCGAGTCCGTCAGCGCGTGCGAGGCTGCCGATGAGGTGTGAGCCCGAGCCCCGGTGCGCACTCGGTCGGGCCTCGAGCACGCCGTCGACGACCGTGAGAGTCACCGGGATGTACTGACGTCGAGCGGCTGGCGAATTCCACCCGCTGGCGCGAGCGATCTCGGTAGGGCGCATCACCTCGGCACAGCCCTGCAGTCGCCGCAGCATTGGCCGCACAAAGAGCTCAACCGAGACGGCCACGCTGACCGGGTTGCCGGGTAGCGCAAGCACGGGAGTGCCATCGCGCCAGCGCCCGGCGCCCTGCGGTTTGCCGGGTTGCATGAGCACGGGGCCGAACGGCACGCCGGCTGCCGCGAGCACTGCTTTGACCACGTCGTGGTCGCCGACGCTCGCCCCACCCGTGAGCACGAGCACGTCGACCTGGGGTGCGAGCTGCTCGAGGGCCGCGACGAGGTCGGCGGGAGCATCCCCCACAATGCCCGCCCGCATCGCTTCGCCGCCTGCCGCGCGTACGGCCGCCGCCACGAGATAGGAGTTCGAGTCGGGAATGCTCCCGGCAGGCAGTCCGGCACCGGGCTCGACGAGCTCGTCGCCTGTCGCGATGATTCCCACCCGCGGCCGAGCGAGCACGGGGAGCGAGCCGTAGCCTGCGCTCGCTGCCGCAGCGACGGCCATCGCGGTGAGTCGAGTACCCGCAGCGACAACGAGATCTCCAGCCTGCAGGTCTTCCCCGCGTCGCCGGACGTGGGCGCCCGCGTCAACCGCTCGCCGAATGAGCACGATCGGATGCCCGCGGTCGGTGCCCTCGTGCGGAACCACCGCATCGGCTCCGGCCACCATCGCCGCTCCCGTCATGATGCGCACTGCGTGACCCTGCTCGCAGCGAGGCAAGTCGGAGCCACCAGCGCGGGACTCACCGACGACCCGGAGCGGCACGGGTGCGGTGTCGTTCGCCGACATCACGTCGGCGGCGCGCACGGCGTAGCCGTCCATCGCCGAGTTGTCGAACGGCGGAATCGCGGTCTGCGCGTGCACGTCGCCGGCCAGCACGCGGCCGTCAGCGTTGTCGAGTGCCACGAACTCGTGTGGCAGGGGTGTCACGAGCTGCAGCACGCGGTCGCGATGCTGCTCCACCGTGATCGGTGGCGGCACCGGGAGGTCGGCGGGGTTGACAGTCAGTGGCTCGCTCACAGCCTCACGCTAGCGCGATGAACGGTGGGTTCTACCGACCGACCTCTCTGCTGCGGCGGATTCGCTGGGCACGCTTGTACGGCCGGAGCCCTGACAACGCTGCGATACCCTGTGAACACCGGTCGCCCCCACTGGCGTTGGCCACCGCTACCACCGCGCCCCTGCTGGTTCCCCTCTGTTAGGACCCCGTCACTGTGACCAAACCGGTTGTGCTCATCGCCGAAGAGCTGTCTCCTGCCACCGTCGATGCCCTCGGGCCCGATTTCGACATTCGTCACGTCGACGGCACCGACCGGGTGGCGCTACTGAAGGCACTCGCTGACGCGCACGCGATTCTGATTCGGTCGGCGACGCAGCTGGATGCTGAGGCCATCGCTGCGGGAACCTCGCTCAAGGTCATCGCGCGCGCCGGCGTGGGTCTCGACAACGTCGACGTGCCTGCCGCGACGACTGCGGGCGTCATGGTCGTCAACGCGCCGACGAGCAACGTCATTAGTGCTGCCGAACTCGCGATCGCGCACCTTCTGTCGCTCGCGCGTTACGTGCCCGACGCGAACGCCTCGATGAAGGCGGGGGAGTGGAAGCGCTCGAAGTTCACGGGCGTCGAGCTCTATGAGAAGACCGTCGGGGTCGTCGGCCTCGGTCGCATCGGTGTGCTCGTTGCCCAGCGCCTTGCGGCGTTCGGGGTCGACCTCATCGCCTACGACCCCTACGTGCCGCCGGCGCGCGCGCAGCAGCTCGGGGTCACCCTCGTGACGCTTGATGAGCTCATGCAGCGCAGTGACTTCATCACCATCCACATTCCGAAGACGCCCGAGACGACCAATCTCATCAGCACGGCCCAGTTCGCGCTCGCGAAGCCCTCCTTGCGCATCGTCAATGCGAGCCGCGGCGGAATCATCGACGAGGATGCCCTCCGCGAGGCCCTCGTCACGGGCCGCATCGCCGGCGCTGGCCTTGACGTCTTCGTGCACGAGCCGCCCGTGGGCTCGCCCTTGCTCGAGCTGCCGACCATCCAGCTCACGCCGCACCTCGGTGCTTCGACGGATGAGGCGCAAGAGAAGGCGGGTGTCTCGGTCGCGAAGTCGGTGCGTCTCGCACTCGATGGCGAGCTCGTGCCCGACGCCGTCAACGTCGCGGGTGGCGTGATCGACCCGAGCGTGCGCCCGGGAATCCCGCTCATGGAGAAGCTCGGCCAGGTCTTCGCGGCGCTCGCCGATGCGTCGTTCGCGAGCATCGACGTTGAGGTGCGCGGTGAGATCGTGACGCACGACGTCAATGTGCTCAAGCTCGCAGCGCTCAAGGGCATCTTCAGCCGCATCTCGAGCGAGCAGGTCAGTTACGTCAACGCGCCGTTGCTCGCTGAGCAGCGCGGCGTGGCCGTGCGCCTGCTCACCGATGCGGCGAGCGAGGAGTACCGCAACCTGCTGACCATTCGCGGCTCGCTGAGCGACGGCACGCAGTTGAGTGTTTCGGGCACGCTCGTCGGTGCGAAGCAAGTGCAGAAGATCGTCGAGATCAACGGCTACGACGTTGAGGTGCCGATGGCTGAGCACTTCATCGTCATGATCTATACCGACCGCCCCGGCATCGTGGCGATCTACGGCAAGGAGTTCGGCGAAGCCTCGATCAACATCGCGGGTATGCAGATCGCGCGGCGTACGGCCGGCGGTCAGGCGCTGAGCGTCTTGACCGTCGACTCACGCGTGCCTGACGATCTGCTCGAGCGCGTGCGGACGGCGATCGACGCGAGCGTTATGCGGGAGATCACGATCGTCGAGCAGTAGGGCGCAGGCGAGCGTCGCGCGGTCGCGCGCAGTAAGGCATCGAGCAGTAGCGCCCCGCCCCCGCCCCGCCTGGGCCGACTCCTACCGCGGGTCGGTCGCCTTCGACTCGCGACGGGTCACGGTGTTGCCGTTCGCGTCGACACCGGTGTGCTCGACGATGATCGTCGAGCGCTTGCGCGCCATCGCCGACATCGTGATCGAGATGATCGTCACGAGCAGACCGGCCGCCATGAGAATGTAGCCCGCGGTCGTGATGGTGATCCACGTGAGGTTGGCCTGCACGGCAAAGGCGAGAATCGCGCCGAGCGCGAGCAGGAAGATTCCGGATGCGATGCTCATGGGAGCGCCCCCTTCAGTTGGTGGCCCGAGCGTATCGGGCGCCCACGTTCCGGCGCACCGATCGATCACCCTGTGAAGGTGAGACGCTCGCGCCGCCGACTGCGCGCCCGGCCCGGAGGGCTCTAGAGCGCGGGGTCTGACGCGCTTGACTCGCGACGCGTGACCTTGGCGCCGCTGTCAGGGTCAACCTGGGTGTGCTGCGTGGTGACCGACGAACGCTTGCGCGCCATCAGCACGCCTCCGATCACGATCATGACGGCGCCGGCGACCATGAGGATGTAGCCAACGGTGGTCAGCGCGATCCATTCGACACTTACTTGCACCGCGAAGGCGAAGATGGCGCCGAGGGCCAGCAGAAGGATTCCGAATCCAATACTCATTGTGTGAGTTCCTTTTCTCTTCCTTGGTGACTCTATGGTTGGTCGAGCGGCGAGGCACCCCCTTGACAAAGGGCCGGACGAGCCGCACTACCCTAGAACTGCCGTGCATCCCCGTGTTCCCGGGAGATCGCCATGAACCTGGGAGGACACTGTGACTAACTCGCGCAAGGGCGCCCGCACTCTCGATCTCGCCGTCATCGGGGGCGATGGCATCGGGCCCGAGGTCACCGCGCAAGCCTTGCGCGTGCTGCATGCGGCGGTCGGTGCCGACGCGGTCGTGCGCGAGACCGCCTACGAACTGGGTGCCGAGCACTACCTCGCCACGGGCGAGGTTCTCAGTGACGCCACCCTCGAGTCCATCTCGAAACACGACGCGATCGTCTTTGGTGCGGTCGGCGGTGACCCCCGCGACCCTCGCCTCGCCGGCGGCATCATCGAGCGGGGCTTGCTACTGAAGCTGCGGTTCGCGTTCGACCACTACGTGAACCTGCGCCCGACTCTTCTGGCGCCAGGCATCGCGTCGCCGCTGCGCGACCCGGGTGCGGTCGACTTCGTGGTCGTCCGCGAGGGCACCGAGGGCCCCTACGTGGGCAACGGCGGTCGGTTCCGCCAGGGCACGCCGCACGAGGTCGCGACCGAGGTCTCCCTCAACACCGCCTTCGGCGTCGAGCGCGTGGTGCGTTTCGCGTTCGCGCAAGCCGTCGCGCGCCGCCAGAAGCTCACGCTCGTCCACAAGACCAACGTGCTCGTCCACGCCGGCTCGTTGTGGCAGACCACGGTTGACCGCATTGCGCCCGAGTTCGCCTCCGTCACCGTCGACTACCTTCACGTCGACGCCGCCACGATCTTCATGGTCACCGACCCGTCGCGGTTCGACGTGATCGTCACCGACAACCTGTTCGGCGACATCCTCACCGACCTCGCTGCTGCAATCGGCGGCGGCATCGGACTCGCGGCGTCGGGCAACCTCAACCCCGACGGCGCGTTTCCGAGCATGGTCGAGCCCGTGCACGGTTCGGCGCCCGACATCGCCGGCCAGCAGAAGGCCGACCCGACGGCCGCGGTTCTCTCGATCGCGATTCTGCTCGAGCAGCAGGCGCTGACGGATGCCGCGGCACGGATCCGCGCCGCGGTGCTCGCCGACCTCGCCGAGCGCCCGAGTTCGCCGCGCACAACCTCCGAGGTCGGAGACGCCATTCTCGCTCGCCTGGCCTGAGCGCGGGCGAGCATCCGCCCGCCCTCCTCCGCCCTGCGCGGAGTACGCTGTAGAGACGCTCTCCCGGGGCTCAGGCCGCCGGCGACTTCTCGAGGAAACTAGCGATGACGAACCTGCTTCCGATGGCCACGCGCGACCTCATCTGGTCGGTGACCCGCAACGACTCTGCGCGCCCCGCAGCCGAGCGCGACGCGATTCTCGCCGACCCCGGTTTCGGCAAACACTTCACCGACCACATGGTCGACATCTGCTGGAGCGAAATGGGCGGCTGGCACCGCCCGCGCGTGCAGCCCTACGGACCGATCTCGCTCGACCCGGCCGCGTCGGTGCTGCACTACGGCCAAGAGATCTTTGAGGGCCTGAAGGCCTACCGCCACGCAGACGGCTCGATCTGGTCGTTCCGCCCCGACGCCAATGCGCGTCGCCTGCAGCGTTCGGCGAAGCGTCTGGCGCTGCCCGAACTGCCCGAGCAGTACTTCATCGAGGCGCTGAAGCAGCTCATCGCCGTCGACGGCGACTGGGTGCCGAGTGCGCCCGAGACGAGCCTCTACTTCCGCCCCTTCATGTTCGCGAAAGAGGCGTTTCTCGGCGTGCGTCCGGCGCACAAGGTCGCGTTCTACGTCATCGCCTCACCGGCGGGCGCCTACTTCCACGGGGGCGTCAAGCCCGTGTCGATCTGGCTCTCGACGCAGTACTCGCGCGCGGGCAAGGGCGGAACGGGTGCTGCGAAAACGGGCGGCAACTACGCGTCGTCTCTCGTCGCCCAGGCCGAGGCCGCCGAGCACGGCTGCGCTCAAGTGCTCTTCCTCGACTCGGTCGAAGGCAAATGGCTCGAAGAGCTCGGGGGCATGAACGTCGTGCTCGTCTACAAAGACGGCACGCTCGTGACCCCCTTGAGCGACTCGATTCTCGAGGGCATCACGCGCGACTCGATTCTGCAGCTCGCGGAAGATCGCGGCCACACGGTCGAGCGTCGCCGCGTGAGCATCGACGAGTGGCGCGAGGGCGCAGCATCCGGTGACATCGTCGAGGCATTCGCGTGTGGCACCGCCGCCGTCGTGACCCCGATCGCGATGATCAAGGCGGCCGACTTCGAAATCGGCAGCGCCGACGCCGAGGCGGGCGAGCTGACGATGTCGCTGCGGGCCGAACTCACCGACATTCAGTACGGCCGGCGCGCCGACCCGCACGGGTGGATGCTGCGGCTGGATGCCTGAGCACGACTTCGCGCGCATGACTCTGCCCGTTCGGGCGGGAGTCATCGCGTTGTGGCTGGGGGGCGGTGCCGCCCTCGGGTTCATCGGCACGTTCGCGCACCAGTCGTTACCGCCTTTCGGGGTTGCCATTGCCCTCGTGACGGTCGGCCTCTATATCGTTGGCTTGCGCATCTGGGGTGGGGTGCGCACCCCCGCCGCAGCGGGCTCGATCGGGCTTGCGATTGTCGCTGGTCCGCTCGCGACGGTCGTGGGCACATCGGTGCTCGTGCCCGCCAACGCGGTCGCCTATGCGTGGCTCGGTGGCATCACCGCCATCATGTTCTTCGTGCTCGCCTGGCCGAACGTCCAGCGGGCTCCCCGTCGCGCTACCGATACGATGGAGCAGTACCCCGACGTCGCGTCGCCCACTGACACGACGTCTCGATGACCAGTGGGGGAGAACCGCTGCCGTGACCTACGTAATCGCCCTTCCGTGCGTTGACCTCAAAGACCGCGCGTGCATTGACGAGTGCCCGGTCGACTGCATCTATGAGGGCGACCGGATGCTCTACATCCACCCCGACGAATGTGTCGACTGTGGGGCGTGCGAGCCGGTCTGCCCGGTCGAGGCCATCTTCTACGAAGACGACCTGCCCGAAAAGTGGTCGGACTACTACACCGCCAACGTCGAGTTCTTCAGCGAGATCGGTTCGCCCGGTGGCGCAGCCAAGGTCGGCATGATGTCGGGCGACCACCCGGTCGTCGCCGCCGTGCCGCCGCAGCAAGCGTGAGTCGTTGATCGACTCCAGTGACCCGCCGGCCGGGACGGCCGTCGGCGCTGGCGACGCAGCGAACGCCGGAATTGGCGTTCGCCCTGGTGCGGGGCTCGCGCTCCCCGATTTCCCCTGGGACTCCCTCGCGCCCTTCGCCGCGCGGGCCCGCGAGCACGCTGACGGCATCGTTGACCTCTCGGTCGGCTCGCCGGTTGACCCGACTCCCGCGATCGTGCGCGACGCGCTCGTGGCCGCGACCGACGCACACGCTTACCCGACCACGTCGGGCACGCTCGCACTGCGCGACGCGATCGTCGACTGGTACGCCCGCCGTCGCGGCGTGACGGGGCTGTCGACGGATGCTGTGCTCCCCACCATCGGCAGCAAAGAGCTCGTCGCCCTCCTGCCCCTGCTGCTCGGCCTCGGTGAGGGCGACACCGTGGTGTATCCGCGCACGGCGTACCCGACCTACGCCGTCGGGGCGGCGATCGCTCGCACGACCGGCGTCGCCGAGGATTCCCCGGCCACCTGGCCCGCATCGACTCGCCTCGTCTGGCTCAACAGCCCGGGCAACCCGACGGGGGCCGTGCTCGGCGTCGAGGCCTTGCGGGCCGCGGTTGCGCGAGCGCGCGAACTCGGAGCCGTGATCGTCAACGACGAGTGCTACGCCGAACTGGGGTGGCAGCCCGCACTCTGGAACCCGGCACCCGCCGACTCCGCGCCGCCCACCTCGGGCGACGACGACCGCGTGCCCAGCATCCTGGACCCGCGTGTGACCGATGGCGACCACACGGGCGTTCTCAGCGTGTACTCGCTCAGCAAACAGTCGAATCTCGCGGGCTATCGGGCGGCGTTCATGGCCGGCGATGAGGCGCTCGTGCGGCGCGTGCTCGAGGTGCGCAAGCATGCTGGGCTGATTCCGCCGGCCCCGGTGCAGGCCGCCATGATTGCCGCTCTGGGTGATGAGCAGCACGTCGCTGAGCAGCGCGAGCGTTACCGGCAGCGGCGCGATGTGTTGCGGGCAGCGCTCGAGAACGCGGGCTTTCGCATCGACCACTCGGAGGCGGGCCTCTATGTGTGGTGCACGCGCGGCGAGCCCGCGCTCGCCACGATTGCGGCGCTCGCCGACCACGGAATCCTTGCCGCGCCCGGCACGTTCTACGAGGGCGACGGCTCTCAGCACGTGCGACTCGCCCTCACCGCCACCGACGAACGCATCGGTGCCGCGGCGGCGCGTTTGGCGCATCTCGACAAGGCCTGAGCCCCGCTATTGGCCAGTGCGCGACTGGTGCGGGGTTGCGCATAGGCTGTAACGGGGTCACTCCCGAGTTGCCACCACCACTATGGCTCGCGGGACCCCGCCCCCACACCGATCACACCCTGATCACATCCCGCGAGGAGGCGCAGTGAGCGACGGAGACCAGAAGGTCACCCTGCAGTACCCCGGCGGCACCGCCGAGTTTCCTATCGTGTCGGCCGTCGATGGGGCCTCGAGCATCGACATGTCGACGCTCACGCGGCAGACCGGTCTCACGGCTCTCGACTACGGCTTTGTGAACACGGCGTCGACCCAGAGCGCCATCACATACGTCGACGGTGAGCAGGGTCAACTGCGGTATCGCGGGTATTCGATCGACGACATCGCCGAGAACTCGACCTTCCTCGAAGTCGCCTGGTTGCTGATCTACGGGGAGCTTCCGACGCCCGCTGAGCTCGCGGCGTTTGACGATCGCGTGCGGCACCACACTCTCCTGCACGAAGACCTCAAGCGCTTCTTCGATTCGCTGCCGCACCAGGCGCACCCCATGTCGGTGCTCTCGAGCGCGGTCAGTGCGCTGTCGACCTACTACGGCGACTCGCTCGACCCGCACGACCCCGAGCAGGTCGAGATCTCGACGATTCGCTTGCTCGCGAAGCTGCCCGTCATCGCGGCCTATGCCCACAAGAAGGCCATCGGTCAGGCGTTCCTCTACCCCGACAACTCGCTCGGCTTCGTCGAGAACTTCTTGCGCCTCAACTTCGGCACCATGGCCGAGCCCTACGAGGTCAACCCGGTGCTCGTGAGGGCGCTCGACCGCCTGCTGATCTTGCACGAAGACCACGAGCAGAACGCGTCGACCTCGACCGTGCGGCTCGTGGGTTCGACGGGCGCCAACCTCTTCGCCTCGATCTCGGCGGGCATCAACGCGCTCTCGGGCCCCCTCCACGGCGGAGCCAACGAGGCCGTGCTCGACATGCTCGCGCGCATTCGCGATTCGGGCGAGAGCGTCGAGCGCTTTGTCGAACGCGTGAAGAACAAGGAAGACGGCATCAAGCTCATGGGCTTCGGCCACCGGGTCTACAAAAGCTACGACCCGCGCGCCAAGCTCGTGAAGTCGAGTGTGGATGCTGTGCTCGCCGACCTCGGAGCCAGCGACCCGCTGCTGAGCATCGCGCGCGAGCTCGAGGCCATCGCTCTTGCTGATGACTACTTCATCGAGCGCAAGCTCTACCCGAACGTCGACTTCTACACGGGTGTCATCTACAAGGCCATGGGCTTTCCGACGCGCATGTTCACGGTGCTGTTCGCCATCGGCCGTCTTCCCGGCTGGATCGCTCACTGGCGCGAGATGAACAACGACCCTCACACGAAGATCGGGCGTCCGCAGCAGCTCTACATCGGTTCGCCCGCGCGCGACTGGCCGCAGCGGTAAAGCGACAGTCAGGCGATGCGCGGCGCCTCGGGCGCACCCTCGCCAGGCAGCACGCGCTTGCGCACTTCGCGCAGCACGATTTGCTCGGGGCACACCGTCGACAGGAAGTCGCCGACGGAGAGCGCTAAGCGGTCGCTGACGAGCGAGTAGAAGATGCGGTTGGCGTCTCGGCGTTCGGAGATGAGCCCGGCTTGGCGCAAAACGCCGAGGTGCCGCGAGATCGTGGGGCCCGACGAAGTGAACCGCGCGGCGATGTCACCGGCCGTGAGTTCGCCGTCCTTGAGGTCTTGAAGAATCTGCCGGCGGGTCGGGTGAGCGAGCGCCGCAAAGATGTCGCTCGCCGTATCTACCACTTTTGCAATATAGCACCGAGGCTAGATAGAGTGCCGAACATAGCAATTTAGCTAATGAGACACGGAGGCACTCATGCGCATCGCGATCACCGGCGGCACCGGGTTTGTCGGCCGGAACCTCGCGGCACGGTTGCCGGCATCCGACACGGTGGTGGTGTCTCGGCGCACGGGCACCGAGATCGATGATGTCGCTGCGCTAACGGCCGCCTTCGCGGGGTGCGACGTCGTCGTGCACGCCGCGGGCATCAACCGCGAGATCGGTGACCAAACCTTCGCGCGCGTGCACGTCGACGGAACCCGCGCGATGATCGAGGCCGCCCGCCGCGCAGGCGTCGGCCGCGTCGTCATGGTCAGCTTCTTGCGGGCCCGCCCCGATTGCGGTTCGCCGTATCACGAGTCGAAGTGGGCGGCTGAGGAGCTCATCCGTCAGTCGGGCATCCCGTACACGATTCTCAAGGCATCGATGATCTACGGGCGCGGAGACCACATGGTCGACCACGTCAGTCGTGCCGTGAAGACCTGGCCCGTGTTCGGCACGGTCGGGTTTCGCGGCAAGACCGTCAGGCCAATTCCGATCGACGACTTCGTCACTGTGCTGATCGCGGCCGCCGAAGGGCGCATTCCTGAGCCCACCGTCGCGGTCATGGGTGCGGAAGAGCTCTTGCTGTCAGACGCCGTTCGTCGCGTGGCTCGCGTCGCTGGCCGCACACCGCTGTTCATCCCACTGCCCGTCTGGTCGATTCGCGCGCTGGCCCAGCTGACCGAGTGGACCATGACGGTGCCACTCGTCGCCAAGGCTCAAGCGCGCATGCTCGCCGAGGGCGTGAGCGCGCCGCTGCCCTGGGCGCCCGAGGTGCCCGCCGACATTCGCCCGTCGAGCCCCTTCAGCGACGAGAGCATTCGCGCGGCACTCCCTTACGCCGGCCGATTTGGCTGGGACGACCTGCGGCTCGCGCAGTGGTGGTGGCGGCGGCCGGAGATCTAGGCGGGCGCGGGATGCTCGCCGCGAGCATCCCGCAACCGCGAGCTACGCGTGCAGGGCCGTGTTGAGCTGCACGCCCGCGCCCGTGCGCGGCAGCACCTCGACGGCTCCCGTGACCGAGCTGCGGCGGAACAGCAGCCCCGGCACCCCCGAGAGTTCAGCGGCCTTGACCGTGCGGGATTGCCCGTCGGCGCCGACCGTGCCGTCGACCACGACGACCTTCTGGCCGGCCGTCACGTAGAGGCCCGCTTCGACGACCGAGTCGTCGCCGATCGAGATGCCCACGCCGCTGTTGGCACCGAGCAGGGCGCGCTCGCCGATCGCGATGCGGTGGGTACCGCCGCCCGAGAGCGTGCCCATGATCGAGGCTCCGCCGCCGATGTCGCTGCCGTCGCCGACGACGACGCCCTGGCTGATGCGGCCTTCGACCATGGAGGTGCCGAGCGTGCCAGCGTTGAAGTTGACGAAGCCCTCGTGCATGACGGTCGTGCCGGGCGAGAGGTAGGCGCCGAGCCGCACGCGCGAGGCGTCGGCGATGCGTACGCGCGGCGGCGTGACGTAGTCGAGCAGTCGCGGAAACTTGTCGACCCCGAGCGCCGAGATGCCCGCGTGTTGCAGCGCCGGGCGGCGTGCGTCGAAGTCGTCGGGGTGCATGGGGCCGGCGGTCGTCCACATGACGATCGGCAGGTGGCCGAAGATGCCGTCCAACGAAATCGTGTTGGGCTGCACGAGCCTGTGCGAGAGCAGGTGCAGGCGCAGGTAGGCATCGGGAGTCGACGCGGGCGGGGCATCGAGGTCGATTGAGACCGTGCGGGCCTCGCGACGCACGCCGCGGCGGGGATCATCGCCCTGCAAGTGCTCGATCTCGGAAGGAACAATGTAGGGGTCGCGCCCGTGCGGCAGCGTGCCGAGCGCGGGGCGCGGAAACCACGTGTCGAGCTCTTCGCCGTCAGACAGCCGCAGCGTGACGAGGCCGTAGCCCCAGGCGTGACGCGTCGCGCGCTCAGAATCGGTGGAGTGCGCGGGGGCATCGGTGGGCGAGCTCGACATGACTCCAGGCTACCGGCCCCGCCGATTACGCTGGTCGAGTGACTGAGTCGACCGCAAAGCCCGCCGCAGCGCTGCCCGTCGATGCGTCACCGAACGACGCGCTGCCGAACGAGGCGCTGCCGAACGGTGCTCTGTCGAACGATGCGCAGCCCCTCGCCGTGCTACCCCTCGACGGCGGCGTCGTCGCGTTGACGGCGGCGATGGTCGACATCGCGAGCGTGTCGGGCGATGAGCGGATGCTCGCCGACGCCATCGAGCGCGCTCTGAGCATCCACGCTCCGCACCTGGAGGTGTTGCGCGACGGTGACGCGATCGTCGCCCGCACGACCCTTGGCCGCGCGCAGCGCGTGATCGTCGCAGGCCACATCGACACGGTGCCGATCAACAACAACCTGCCGAGTCGGCTCGTGCCCGGTGAGAACGGCGACGCCAGCACCGGCACGCTGCACGGTCGGGGCACGGTCGACATGAAGGGCGGGTGCGCCGTCATGCTTGCGCTCGCCGTCTCGGTCGAGGCGCCCGTGTACGACGTGACCTACATCTGGTACGACCACGAAGAGGTCGAGGCGAGTCTCAACGGCCTGGGCCGGCTTGCCCGCACGCACCCCGAGCTGCTGGCCGCTGACTTCGCCATTCTCGGTGAGCCGAGCAACGCCGGCATCGAAGGCGGCTGCAACGGCACCCTGCGCGTCGAGCTTGCCGCCGCCGGTCGTCGCGCACATTCGGCCCGAGCGTGGATGGGCGTCAACGCGATTCACGCCCTCGCCCCCGCACTCGAGTTGCTCGCCCGCTTCGAGGCCGAGACGATCACCGTCGACGGGCTCGCCTACCGCGAGGGGCTCAGCGCCGTGGGCGTGCGCGGGGGAGTCGCGGGCAACGTGATTCCCGATGAGGCCGTGCTCACGGTCAACTACCGCTTCGCGCCCGACAAGACCGTCGCCGAGGCCGAGCAGCGCGTGCGCGAGCTCGTCGCGTCGGTCGCCCCGGACCTGCGGGTGACGGTCACCGACGCATCCGGCGGGGCGCGTCCGGGGCTGGATGCTCCCCTCGCGCAACACTTCGTCGCCGCCGTCGGCTCGGCGCCGGTCGCGAAGTACGGCTGGACAGACGTTGCCCGCTTCGCCGAGCTCGACATCCCCGCCGTGAACTACGGCCCCGGAGACCCCTCGCTCGCGCACACCGACGACGAGCGGGTGCCGGTCGAGCAGATTCTCGCGTGCGAGCAGGGCTTGCGCGCATGGCTCAGCGGGGCGTGAGGGCGTCGTGAGCAGCGCGCCGCCCGTCGGCCTGCGTGCCGAGGTTGTCGACCTGGTGCGGCGCACACCGTGGTGGCTGAGCGTTCTCGCCATCTGGCTCGTCTCGCGCGTCGTGACGACGGCCATCATGCTGTCGTTCGCGAGTCGCCAGGGCGAGAACGCCTGGACAGGCGCACGCCCCGGCTACCTCGACTTCGCTCGCCTCTGGGACGGCCACTGGTACTACATCATCGCGTTCGTCGGGTATCCGAGTGAGATTCCTCGAGACGATGAGGGTCGTGCGGGCGAGAATGCCTGGGCGTTCATGCCGGTCTACCCCGGCCTCGTGCGACTCGGCATGATGCTCACCGGCGACTTCTCGGCGCAGGGCTTCGCGCTTGTTGCCGTCACGGTCTCGGTGCTCTCGAGCGCGGCCGCTGCTGTGCTCTTCTTCGTGCTCATGCGGCGCTGGCTCACGCTGGGCACGGCCTTGCTCGCGACGACCCTGTTCTGCACGATGCCGCTCTCGCCGATTCTGCAGGTGGCCTACGCCGAAGCGCTGCACCTCGTGCTGCTGCTCACGGCGTTCATCCTCGTGCTCGACCGCCGCTGGCGCATGCTCGCCCTCGTCGTGACCGTCATGGCCCTCACACGGCCCAGCGGTCTCGCCTTTGCGCTCTTGCTCGCCCTCATCTGGATCTGGCGATGGATGCGCAGAGACCGCGAGGCGTTCGCCCTTCGAGAGCGGCTGCACCTTGCGCTCACCGCCGTGATCGCCGGCCTCGCCGGTCTCGCTTGGCCGGGCATCGTCGCCCTCAACACGGGTGACCTGCTCGGCTACACCGACACCGAGCTCGCGTGGCGCAGGCCGTACATCGGCGATGTGCACCTCGTGCCGTTTACGCCGTGGGTGCAGGGCGCTCAGTGGTGGTTCGGCGACGTGCTCGGCGTGATCATCCTCATCATCGTGCTCGCACTCGCTGCCGCCGCGTTTGCGCTACCGGCGATGCGTCGCATGCCCATCGAGCTGCGGTTGTGGCTCGTGTCGTATTCGCTCTACTTGCTCGCGGTGTTTTTTCCGCAGTCGAGTACCTTCCGGTTGCTGCTGCCGCTCGTGCCGGTGCTCGGAGCCGTCGCGCTCGGAATCGCGAGCGTGGGAACGGGCCGCATCGCGGGAGCTTGGTCGCCGCGCGCCACGCGAGTGCTTCGCGTGGTGCTCTCGGTGCTCGCCATCGGTCTGGGAATCGCTGGTCAGGTGGCGTGGATTCACGTCGGCTGGTGGGTCGATGGCTACGACTGGACGCCACCGTGATCGCGGTGATGGCTAAGACTGGACGCCACCGTGATCGCGGTGATGGCTGTGCGCCGCCCTCGGTGGAGTGGCGCTGACTGCCCTTGTCGAGTGCGACGGGCCCCCCATGCCGCGCCGACAACACTGACCGGTTGGTGAACAGTCTCCCCTCGATTTAGCGGGAGCGCTTCCATGCGAGATAATGGCTAAGAGCTTTCATTGAAAGGGGAGATCACATGGCGGCCATGAAGCCCAGAACCGGCGACGGACCCATGGAGGCCGTCAAGGAGGGTCGCCTGATCATCGTTCGCGTGCCGCTCGAAGGCGGCGGACGCCTCGTGGTCTCCGTGAACGACGACGAAGCGAAAGAACTGCACGACGCCCTCGCTGCCGCGATCGGCTAGCGCCGACGCGTCACCAGTTGCAGAAGCCCGTCACCGACGGGCGAAAGCGCTACGTGCACCGCGTCTGACGCTTCGAGTTCACTGATCAGGTCGCGCAACTGCGAGGTCGTGGTTTCGCGGCGCGCGGGGTCAGAGACCGTGTCACGCCAGAGTGCGTGTGCGATCAGCACGGCACCCCCGGGGCGCACGAGTCGAAGGCCGTGCTCGACGTAGTCGAGCAGCATGCTCGCATCGGCGTCGATCAGCACGACGTCGTAGCTGGCCTCGTTCATGCGCGGCAACACCTCGGTCGCGCGACCCGTGATCAAGCGCACGCGGGCTGCGGGGTGGCCGGCTTCGGTGAAGAAGCGCCGGGCCACATCGTGGTAGTCGGCTTCGACGTCGATGGACGTGAGTTGAGCATCCGGAGCCCCTGTCAGTAACCAGAGGCCGGAAACCCCGATTCCGGTGCCGACTTCGATGATCGCGGGGGCGTTCGTGGCGGCAGCGATGACGGCGAGTTGAGCGCCCGTGGCGGGGCTCACCGGCTCGACGCCGAGCTCGAGCGACTGCGCGCGCGCGGCGGCAATCACCTCGGGTTCGCGGGTTGACTGCTCGACGAACTTCCACGACAGGTCTTTGCTGGCCACTGTGCTCCTTACTGCTTCGACAGCCTAGGGCGAAGACCTCAGCAGACCGGGCTATTCTCTAGGGGTGTCCTGGGGTCTGACGTTCGAGAAGCTGCTGCTGATCGGCCTCATCGCGGTCATCATCATTGGCCCCGATCGTTTGCCGGGGTATGCGGCGCAGTTCGGGCGCCTGGTGCGGTCGCTGCGCGATATGGCCAGCGGTGCCAAGACCCGCATGCGCGAAGAAATGGGCCCCGACTACGACGACGTCGACTGGAAGAAGCTCGACCCGCGTCAGTACGACCCGCGACGCATCATTCGTGAGGCACTCACGGAAGATGTTCCGGCGGCCGGAACTGCGGCAGCCGCGGCGGTCGCGCCCGAGCCGCGCGAGTCGGCGTACGCGCAGCGACAGCGCCTCATTCGGGAAGGTCGGCCGGCGCCGTTCGATAGCGAAGCCACCTAATGGCGGGAGTGCGTCGCGACAGCTAGCGCTCGCCGACCGTGCGATACCCCTGCACGACGCGAGTTGCTTCTTGCTGCAGCAGTTCGACGACGCGGCGCACGCTCGGGCGCTCGGCCCGGTCCGCGCGCATGAGTGCTGAGATCTGGCGTTCGGCCGCCAAGCCCGTGATCGGTCGCGTGACGATCCCGTTGCCGTGGCTCCGCGTGGTGAATCGCGGCAGAATCGCGATCCCCACGCCCGCCGCGATGAGGCGCTCGATGATCAGGTTGTCCATGAGTCGCTGCACGATGCGCGGCTCTCGCCCCACAGCTGCCCCGAGCCGTTCGAGCACGCGGTCGTAGGGGTAGCCGACGGGGGCTCCGATCCAGTTTTCGTCGACGAGGTCGCTGCCGCGCACGACGGTCTTCTCGACGAGCGGATGCCCTACGGGCAGCGCCACATCGAACGGCTCGGTCATGAGCGGCACGCATCGCAAGCCACCCTCGTTCCAGTGCGCCGGAATGCCCTGCGAGTCAGCGACCACGACGTCATGATCGGCCGTCAACTGCGCGAAGTCGGGCAGCGGGAGGTCGTGGTCGGTCAGCACGATCTCGAGCCCGGGTTCGTCGCGGAGGGCGCGCAGAGTGCCCGGCAGCAGCATCTGCCCGGCCGTCGGAAAGACACTCACCGAGACCGACCCGCGCGGACTCTGCTTGAACTCGTGCCACAAGGCCTCCGCCGACTCGATCGCGACGGCAATGCTGCGCGCGGTTTCGGCCAGCGCGAGGCCTGCGCCCGTGAGCACGAGGCCTCGCCCGTGCCGTTCGGTGAGCGGAACCCCGGCTTCTGCTTCGAGCACCTTCAATTGCTGCGATACCGCGGATGCTGTGCGGTGCGTTGCCCGTGCAACCGCCGTGATGCTGCCGCGGTCGGCGAGCTCGCGGAGCAGTTCGAGTCGGCGCACATCCATGCCGCAATACTAAAGCACAGCTACACAATCAGTGAAGAAACAATCGATAGTGCTAACGGCTGGGAAGCGATGGAATAGGGGTGTTCAGGAAACCAAGGAGACCCCCGTCATGACCGCCGTGCTCATCATCATCGCTCTGCTCGCCGTCGTTGCTGTTGCGTCGACCATCGTCACCGCCTCGCGCGACGGTTACCGTCGCGTTCCTGCGACCCAGCGCTGAGCACCGCGCCTCACGGGCGCCTCTGCGTAACGGCCGTCGGACCTCGCTCCCACCACTGTGTGGTGAGAGCGGGATCCGGCGGCCGTTCTCGGGTTCCGGGGCCACGCTGCGCTACTCGCGGCACCGGCGGTTCGGGCAGCGGGGCTTGAAGCGGGAGCGAGGTCGTCAGCGCGGGCTGAGACCCAGCTTGCGGCCCGCGAGGCCGCGTCCGCGCCCGGCGAGCGCGACGGCCAGGGCCGCGATCGAGTCGCCCGCTGCGTCTCCCGGCCGGAGCACGATCGGCTCGCCGGCGTCTCCCCCTTCGCGCAGGGCAATGCTGAGGGGAATCTGCGCGAGCAGCGGAACCTCGAGTCGCGCAGCTGTTGCCGCTCCACCGCCCGAGCCGAACAACTCGAGAATGGTGCCGTCGGTTTGGGCGAGTCCAGACATGTTCTCGATCACACCGATGACCGTCTGACCGGTCTGGCGGGCAACGAGTGCTGACCGTTCGGCGACATCGGCCGCTGCTGCCTGCGGGGTCGTGACGACGAGCACCTCGGCATGCGGGAGCAACTGCCCGAGCGAAATCGCCACGTCTCCCGTGCCCGGAGGGAGGTCGAGCAGCAGAATGTCGAGGTCGCCGAAGTACACGTCGGTGAGAAACTGCTGCACCGTGCGGTGGAGCATGGGGCCGCGCCACGAGACCGCGGTGTGAGCATCCACAAACATGCCGATTGAGATCACGGCGACGCCTCGGGCGATCGGGGGCATCATCATTTCGCCCACGCGCGTGGGTTTGGCGTCGGTCAGCCCCAGCAGGCCGGGAATCGAGAATCCGAACACATCGGCATCGATGAGGCCGACGCGCAGGCCCCGTTGGGCGAGCGCGACGGCGAGGTTAGCGGTGAGGGTCGATTTGCCGACGCCGCCCTTGCCGCTCGTCACCGCGATCACGCGCGTGAGCGACTCGGCCGTGAAGGGGTGGCCCGTGGGGCGGTCACCGCGCAGTCGTGTGATGAGGGCGTCGCGCGTTGAGGGGTCCATGACGCCGACGTCGACGGAAACGGAGTCGACGCCGGGCACTCCGGAAGTTGCAGCCCGCACGTCGCGCTCGATCGCCGTCGCGGCTGGGCAGCCAACGATCGTGAGCCGGAGGTCGACGCTGACGTGCGAGCCGTCGGCGCTCACGCGGGGCACCATGTCGAGTTCGGTGATGGGCTTGCGAATCTCGGGGTCGATCACGCGGGCGAGCGCTCGGCGCACGTCACGCGCGAGTTCGCCTCCGGAGTCGTGAGCTCCGTCGGGGCCGCCTGCCGGAGGTGCGGCGGCAGGGGTGACGGGCGCGTGGGGCGCGGGTTCTGCGCCAGGTCGTGTCTCGCCGGCGCTGATGGCGTCAGTGGTCATCAGTCGCGCGCGTTGCGGTCGAGGTCATCGCGCGCGACGGCCTCCGCTTCGGCGGCGCTAGCGTCATCGCGACGCTCGAGCTCTTCGAGAAGGGCGCGCAGTTCAGCGCGGAGCACCTCTTTGGTCGCGACATCCTTCATGGCCAAGCGCAGCGCGACGACTTCACGGGCGAGGTACTCGGTGTCGGCGAGGTTGCGTTCGGCTCGCTGCCGGTCTTGCTCGATCTGCACGCGGTCGCGGTCGTCTTGCCGGTTCTGGGCGAGCAGGATCATGGGCGCGGCATAGGAGGCCTGCAACGACAGGATGAGCGTGAGCAGCGTGAAGTTCAGCGCCCGCGGGTCGAACTGTGCCGACGGCGGTGCGAGCGTGTTGTACATGAGCCAGACCGTCACGAACACCGTCATGCCGACGAGGAACCACGGGGTTCCCATGCCGCGAGCGAACGATTCCGAGAACCGCCCCATGCGGTCACGACTGCCAACCCGGCGCGGAAGGAGTCCGGTGCGCAGGCCTTTAGGGGCATCGAGCCGAGTCTCGTTTCGACGAAGGCCCGGCCGAGCCTCACGCCGAGCCATGCTCTGCCTTTCGCGCGGCGACGGAGCCACGGCGGCGAACCGTGCTCAGTGCGGGAGCGTCAGTGTCGGCACTGCGCCAGTCATCGGGCAGCAGGTAGTCGAGCACGTCATCGATCGTGACGACGCCGACCAAGCGATGAGTCTCGTCAACGACGGGGAGCGAGACAAGGTCGTAGCTCGCGAGACGCCTCGACACTTCTGCAGCCGAGGTTTCGGGTGTCACGGGTTCAACACTCTGGTCGAGAATCGTGCCGAGGCGTTCGTGCGGCGGGTAGCGGAGCATCCGTTGAAAGTGCACCATCCCCAAGAATCGACCCGTGGGTGGTTCGTAGGGCGGCATCGTGACGCAAATCGCCGCGCCGATGGCTGGCGCGAGTTCGTGACGGCGGATGAGGGCGAGCCCCTCGGCGACGGTCGCATCGGCAGAGACGATGATCGGCTCAGTCGTCATGAGGCCACCCGCGGTGTCGGCGTCATACGAGAGCAGGAAGCGCACGTCATCGGCTTCTTCGGGTTCCATGAGATCGAGCAACGCTTCGCCACGCGTTGTGGGCAACTGAGCGATGAGGTCGGCGGCGTCGTCGGGTTCCATCTGGTCAAGCACGTCGGCGGCGCGCTCGTCGTCGAGTCGCGAGAGCAAGAGCACCTGGTCACTCTCGGGCATCTCTTCGAGAGCATCCGCGAGGCGATCGTCAGAAAGCTCTTCGGCAACTTCGATGCGGCGTGATTCAGGGAGCTCGAGAAGCGACGTCGCGAGGTCGGCCGGAAGCAAGTCGTTGTACGCGGCCACGAGCTGTTCGGCGCTTTGGGGCTGATCGCCGCGAACGTCTTCGACGACGTCGACCCAGCGCACGAAGGCCGTTTGGCCCTTCGTGAACGGCGTCGGCACCGTGCGCGGCTTGCGCACGAAGAGTTGGTCAACGGCCCACTCGCCCGGGCCCGACTCGGTGATGGCGACATCTTCGATGACGGCGGGGCCTCCGGATGCTCCGCTCAGCTTTACTTGCCGCCCCACCAACTCGGCGAGCACGCGCACTTCGCCGCCGCGCTGCTCGAAGCGGCGGAGGTTGATGAGGCCGGTCGTGATCACTTGACCGCTCGCCATGCTGGTGACGCGCCCGATCGACAGGAACACGCGTCGACGGCCTGGCACTTCGACAATGAGGCCAACGACACGGGGTGACTCGGTGCGGCGATAGACCACAAGCACATCGCGCACGCGGCCGACGCGATCGCCCACCGGGTCGAAAACGGCGCAGCCCGCAAGGCGTGCGACGAAGACTCGGGAGGTGCTCACGGCTAAACCTTATCGCCGGGCTGACACAATGGCGTGGTGAGCAACCAGAGTGCGTTCGGTCGTCGTGGCAATGCGCAGTTGGCCGTGCCGCGCGGAGATGTGCTCGGCGAGTACGACTCGTACGAGGAGGCGCTCGCGGTGATGGATCGGTTGGTCAAGGCTGAGTTCGCGATCAAGGGCATCGCGATCGTGGGTAGCGAGCTCACGACCGTCGAGCGCGTGACCGGACGCCTCAGCTACGGGCGTGCCGCACTCGCCGGTGGCGGCAGCGGTGCGTGGCTCGGGTTGTTCGTGGGTCTCGTGCTGTTTCTGTTTTCGCCGGCTCCCGAGTTCTCGTTCATTCTCGCGGCTGCGCTCATCGGAGCGGGTTTCGGCATGACGTTCGGCATTGTGTCGTATGCGATCAATCGACGGAGGCGCGATTTTTCGTCGACGCATCACGTGCTGGCGGGCAGCTATCGCATCATCATTGATCCGAACCAGTCGGCGCGTGCTCGTCAGGTGTTGTCGGGGTCGACGTGGCCGCCGGTCGACGCGATGCCAGCAGACAGTGCGGGTGGCGACACGGCGCCTGCGGAGAGCAGCGCGCCTGCAGGGAGCGCTCCTGCCGAGAGCGTTCCGGCCGAGAGCGTTCCGGCTGATAGTGCTCCTGCCGCGAGCAGTGCTCCGGCCGACAGCATTCGGGCCGAGAGCGTTCCGGCAGACAGCGTTCCGGCCGAGAGCGACCCCAGTGACAGCCCAGCCCTGACCGACAGCCCCTCGGCACCCTCCAACTCAGACACTCCAGGGGCAAGCCCTCGCTAGCCGACCGGCTCGGCACGGTTGGAGCAAACCAGTCAGCTCGCGAGCGCGCGCTGCCATTCTCGACTGCGACTCGGCATGGGCCGGGGCGCTTGCCGCGCGTCGATGCTCGATGGCGGCACGAGGACGAACTCGCCTCCATCGGCTGACCGACGTATCTGCCAACCATGGTCGTGGAGCAACAGGTGATGATGTCGGCACAGCAGGACTCCTCGGTCGACGTCGGTTGCGCCACCATCCCGTTGCCAGTGGTCGATGTGGTGGGCTTCGCACCAGCTCGGTGGGCGCTCGCACCCTGGCCATCGACATCCGCCGTCTCGAGCCGCGAGCGCCATGCGCTGGCGGGCCGTGAAGAGTCGCTGTGATCGACCGACGTCGAGGGGCTGACCGGTCGAGCTGATCAGGATGGGCGTCTGGGTTGCGTCGCAGAAGAGCCGTTGCACGGTGGGGAGGCTCACGACCACCCCGTCAGGCTGCCCCACCGCCGGCTCGAGCGAGCCTGAGCCGTCGCCACGCATCAGATCGCGCGCGGTAACGAGCACCCGAACACTCGGAGCCCCCGAGCCGAGCATCATGCTCGAGTCGGCGTCCGCTCCGGCGATGAGCAGGTGGAGGAGAGCGTCGGACGCGTACTGCTCAGGGGTTCGGTCATCGTTGGCAATGCGCGCGGCTTTGTCGAGCTCGTCAGGGTCGGTGAACTGCACGACGCGACGTTTCGGGGAGGTCGCGCGGTCGACGAGCTCACGCACGTGAGCGGCCGACTCTGGGTCGAGCAACCAGGTTGCCCGCGTCATGCCATCGGGGAGCGCCGTGAGCCGAAACGACCGAGCCTCACGCTGCTCGCGCTCACGTTCAGTGATCGCTTCGGTGTCGAGAGCCTCGCGCAGGTGTCGTGCGAGCCTGTGCAGCCGATCGACATCGAGCTGTCGGGCGGCCACGACGAGCCGTTCACAGGCTTGCGCCAGTGCATCACTCGAGACTCTCTCTTTCGGCTCGCCAAGCCCGGCCCGGATCGCATCAAGCGCTGATGCGCTGAGCACCCCTTCGCGAACTGCAGCGATGGCGGGAGTAAGGTGCGACGGCGAGGCGGGAAGAGTTGCGCCACCGTCGTCGAGCGCGCCGAGGCCTGCAATGCCGCGGTCATCGTCGGTCACTGCGCCGGACTCACCGCTCGCTGTGCTCTCGAAGCCGACCAGCAAGCGCCCGGCATTCACCGCGGTTGCCGCATCGCGGCGCGACTCTCCGGTCGTGACGCGCACGAGCTCTTCCACCGTGCGGTGGCCGAGCCGCTGAGCAAGCCCCGCGTGAGCAAGTTCGGGGCGCGAGCGGCGGGCGAGTTCGCCGGCGATGAGGGCCGTGCGGGCATCGAGAAGGCGACGCGCCGTTGCACCGAGCTCTGTCGCTGCCAAGAGGTCGTCGTCGACGAGCGCGCGGAGCGCTTCGGCGTCGAGGGGAGCACGCTCGAGCTCAGCCACGACGGTGGCGAGATGCTCGAGCGGGCGGGGTGTGGTCATGCAGCGATTTTTCCATCGAACGTATGTTCGATCAAGAGTCTGAGGAAATATTGGGATAAGTATTTGGTCGCCGCGCCTGTGGAGGAGCGGTGGGCTGCGCCGGGAGCGGGCAGGTGTGCTGTGGGGCGCGGACGCAGCGCGCGGATGGGCACCGCGCAGGCCGCGCGGCCCTGGCCGGGCCACCTCGGGCGAGCGTCAGCGCGCCCGCATCCACTCCTCAACAGCGTCTGCCGTGCGCGGAATGCCCGCCGACAGATTCTCAGCACCATCACGAGTCACGAGAATGTTGTCTTCGATGCGCACGCCGATGCCGCGGTATTCGACGGGCACAGTGAGGTCATCCGGCTGAAAGTACAGCCCAGGCTCGATTGTGAACACCATGCCGGCCGCAACCACGCCGTCCATGTAGAACTCGCGCCGCGCCTGCCCGCAGTCGTGCACGTCGAGGCCGAGGTGGTGCGAGGTTCCGTGCACCATGTAGCGGCGGTGGTAGCCCGCGTCAGGCGCGAGGCTCTCATCGGCCGGCACCGGCAGCAGCCCCCACTCGGCCGTCTTCGCCGCGATGACCTGCATCGCCGCCGCGTGGATTTCTCTGAATCGGATGCCCGGCCGCACAATCGCGAACGCCGCGTCAGCCGCCTCACGCACGGCCTCGTACACCCGGCGTTGCACGTCGGTGAACTGCCCCGACACCGGCAGCGTGCGGGTGATGTCGGCGGTGTAGTAGCTGTCGAGCTCGACGCCCGCGTCGATGAGCACGAGGTCGCCCGGCACGACGGGGCCGTCGTTGCGGGTCCAGTGCAGGATGCACGCGTGGGGTCCGCTCGCGGCGATCGTGTCGTAGCCGACCGTGTTGCCCTCGGCGCGCGCCCGACGATTGAACGTGCCTTCGACGAGGCGCTCGCCGCGCGGGTGGGCGATGATCGCGGGCAGGTCAGCGATGATGTCGTCGAAGCCGCGACGGGTGGCCTCGACGGCGCGGCGCATTTCGGCGATCTCGAAGTCGTCTTTCACGAGCCGCAGCTCGCTGAGGTCGCGCGCGAGTTCGTCGTCGCGCGCGGTGTCGATTTCGGGTGCCCCCGCGAGCAACCGGCCGCCGTCGAGCCGGTCGGTCAGCGCGGGGTCGGCCTCGCGCACCACGAGCGTCTCGCCGTGCGTGCCCCCGTCGAGCGCCGTGAGCAACGTCTCTAGCCCACTGAGCCCCGCCGTCGGCACAGCAAGGTCGACGGCGACCTCGTCGAGCGAGGGCCGACGCCCTGTCCAAAACTCGCCGATCTCGGGGTTCGCGTAGAACTCGTCCGAGTCGCGCCCGGCAGCCTCGCGAAAGTAGAGCGTGGCCTCATGGCCAGAGACGACGGGCTCGAGCACGAGCACGCTGCCCGCGACCGTATCGCTGCCCCACCCGGTCAGGTGCGCAAAGGCCGAGTGCGCGCGGTAGGGGTAGTCGGTGTCGTTCGAGCGCTGCTTCGCGGGGCCGGCCGGGATCACCAGGCGCACGCCGGGGTAGAGCCGTGACACGGCCGTGCGGCGTGCGGCGGCGCGTGCGGCGACCGGACGCTCCGAAGCCCCCGACGTCGGCCGATCAGCCCAGCCGCTCGAAATGTAGGTGCGAAAGCGCTCGCTCGCCGGGGTGGTCGAGCGGTTCTCGGTCGCGCGCGGAGCATCCGTCGACGAAGCCGCCGCCGTCTCAGAGAGGGAAGCAGAACCAGAAGCGGTGGAGTCGGCCATGCGCCCATTCTGGCACTGACCGCCGATGAGGGCACCGGATGCCCGACGCTCGCCCTACGGCAGAATCAGCCGCGCCACCACGGGCCGGTGGTCGCTGCCCGCGTCGTCGGTCGACGTGATGACGCGGTAGCCCGTCACGGTGATGTCGGGGGTGGTCATGACGTTGTCGATCGGTGCGCCGAGCAGGGGAGGAAGGCGCGTCGGCCAGGTGCCGACCGCACCGTTGCCGGTCGTGAGGCTCGCGGCGATGCAGTCGCCCATGCCGAGTCCGGCGGCGCCGGCCGACGAGTCGACGACCCGATAGTGGTCGGGGGTCGCATTGAAGTCGCCGGCCATGATGATGTTCTCGCCGCGGCAGACCTCGTCGACCCAGGCGAGATCGGCGCGCCAGCTCGCGAGCGCGCCCGGCAGCGGAGCAACGGGATGCACGCCAATGATCGTCGGCCCGTCGCCGTCGACCGGCCGCAGCACGATGCTCGGCAGCACCGTGGTGTTGCCGACCGAGTCGTCGACGACGTGCTGACCGAGGTCGACCGAGACGAGCACGCTCGTCGACCGCGCTTTCGCAACGTAGTCGAACGCGATCGAGTAGACCCACATGGGCCGGCCCTGGGTGCGCGTGAGCTCGGCGATCGCGACGGCGGTTTCTTGACTGGTTTCGGGCAGCACGACGATGTCGGCTTGTTCGGCGATGACGAGTTCAGCGATGCGGTTGACGCCGGGGGCATCGCCGAGGGTGTTCCAGGCCAGCACGGCGATCTCACCGGGCGCGCGCGTCGGAAACGACTCGTTGCCGAAGCCGCGCGTCGACAACACGGCGACGTTGATACCCGCGAAGACGATTGCCATGAGGGCGAGGCTCGCGAGAAACCGTCGAGCGCCTGGCCAGAGCATCGCGATGAGCGCGAGCGTGAGCGCCCCAATGATCGCGAGCGCAGCACTCAGTGCCCGCAGCGAAACCAGTTGGGCCACGACGGGCGCACCTGCGAGACCGAACAGATTGGGCCACGCGATGACGAGCAACGCCGCACCGGTGCCGACGAGAACGACGGCGGCGAGAAAACGGCGGATCATGGTTGGGCGAGCCTATCGGGCGCGACCAAGAGGCCCCCGCGAGCGGCTCGACCATCACGAACTTCACGGCTGGCTCAAATGCCACAGGCGTACCGTTCGAGCATGTCGAACGCAACGCTCCGTCGTCGCACCCTGACCGCCTGGACTCCCGCGATCGTCGTGCCCGCCCTCGTCATCGCGGGTGTCGTCATTATGCCGATGGCCGCGGGTGCCGTCTCGCTGCCTGAGAAGACTCCCGCTGAGGTTCTCGCGATGATCGCCGAGAGCGACGACCTCGCCTACTCGGCGACGATCGAGAAGGTCGCGAACCTCGGCATTCCTGCCTTGCCCGCGGGCATGGGTTTGTCGAGTGGTGCACCCGCCGACGGTGACGAGTCGTCCGACGCCGAGGCACCCGCGTCGTCCGACGCCATGCTCGCGTCAGCGCTCGAACTCGTCAGCGGCGAGCACACCGCCCGCATCATGACCGACCCCGAGGTCGGCATGCGCGTGCAGATTCTCGATCGCCTCGACGAGCGCAACATCATCGTCAACGCCGACGAGGCGTGGCTCTACGACTCATCAACGAAAACCGCAACCCGCATCATCGCGCCCGAGCCCGTCGAACCGACCGACGCGCAGAAGGCGGAGTTCGAACAGCGCCTCGCCGAGCTCGAGGGCCGCTTGCCCGCTGACATCTCGACCCCGGCCGAGGCGGCGCAGTTCGTGCTCGATGAGCTCGAGGGCACCTCGACCATCTCGCTCGCCGAGAACGTGCGCGTCGCTGATCGTGCCGCCTACCAGGTGCGCGTGACGCCCGACGACGACGAGACCCTCATCGGCTCGGTCGCGATCGCCGTCGACGCCGAGACCGGCTTGCCGCTTCGTGTGCTTGTTGAGGCCGTCGGGCAGGATGCTCCCGCCTTCTCGCTCGCCATAACCCAGCTCGACCTCTCAACCCCCGACGCCGCGCTCTTCACGTTTACGCCGCCCCCGGGTGCGACCGTTGAAGAAGCACCGTTGCCCGAGTGGCCCACAGCCGAAGAGGCCGCCGCGCTTGAGCCGGCAGACGCCGAGGGCATGCCGTCACCGACGGTTCTGCAGAGTGGCTGGTCGACGATCGTTGAACTGCCGATGGGCGCTGTGCCCGCCGAATTCGACACGGCGATGCTCGAGCAGTTCGCCGCACCCGTTGACGGCGGTTTCGCGCTGAGCACCGCACTCGCGACGGTCTTCATGACTGACGACGGTCGCGTGCTCGTCGGCACGGTGCCCCTGGCCGTGCTGCAAGCCGCCGCGGCTCGCTGAGCCTTCCGCACCCCCGCCCCGGATGCGACTGCTGAGCCAACATGGTTGACCTTGCCATCGAGACGCGTGGCCTGACTCGTCGTTTCGGCGCGCAGTCGGCCGTGACCGAGATCGATCTGGCGGTTCCGCGCGGGTCGGTCTTCGGCTTCCTCGGGCCCAACGGCAGTGGCAAGACCACGACGATTCGCATGTTGCTCGGGCTCATCGAGCCGACCGCGGGCGAATCACTCGTGTTGGGCGAGTCGATGCCGAGCGCGTGGCGGTCGGTATTACCCCGCGTGGGCGCTCTCGTCGAGGGCCCTGCGTTTGCCCCCTTCCTCTCGGGTGCCGCGAACCTCATGCGATTCGACGCGGCCGATCGCGACAGCGAGAGGCGCACACGGCGTGCGCGCGTCGACGCCGCCCTCGACCGCGTCGGGCTCTCGCCGGCCGCCGGCAAGCCCGTCAAGGCGTACTCGCTCGGCATGAAGCAGCGGCTCGGGCTCGCCAATGCCCTGTTGCGCCCCCGCGAGTTGCTCGTGCTCGATGAGCCGACCAACGGCCTCGACCCGCAGGGCACGCGCGAAGTGCGCAGCCTCATCCGCTCGTTCGCTGCCGACGGCACGACGGTGTTCGTCTCGAGTCACCTTCTCGCCGAGATCGAACAGCTCTGCAGTCACGTCGCCGTCATGAGCGCGGGGTCGCTCGTTGCGCAAGGCACGCTCGAAGACCTGCGTGGCCCCGATGCCACCACCGTCTCGGTGCGCACGCCCGACGCTGATGCCGCCCAAGCCGTGCTGCGTGACCTAGGGCTGTCTCCGGAAGCAACCGCGCTCGACCACGGCGATCATCACGTGACGGCGGCCGTCGATCGGTCGCGCATCGACCCTGATGCGATCGTCGCGGCGCTCGTCGTCGGCGGCGTTCGGGTGCGCGGCTTCTCGCTCGACGAGCCCTCGCTCGAAGACCGCTTCGTCGCGCTGACGGGGGAGGGCTTCGATGTCGTTGCGTGAGTCGAGCATCCGTCGCCGCCGAGTCGGCCTTGATCTGCTGGCCTCTGAGCTCACGGTGCTCTTTCGGCGCCGTCGCTCGATTGCCATGCTCGTTGCGATCGCGCTGATTCCGGTGTTGTTGGCCGTCGCGGTCGCGCTGTCGACGCGGACGATCGAGCCCGGCCAGGGCCCGCCCTTTCTCGACAGCGTGACGCAGAACGGCCTCTTCGTTGGTTTTGCCGCGATGATCGTGGGGCTTCCGCTGTTCGTGCCGTTGACGGTCGGAGTGGTCGCGGGCGACACGATCGCGGGCGAAGCCGCTCACGGCACCCTGCGTTACTTGCTCGTCGCGCCGGCCGGCCGTGCGCGGCTGCTGCTCGTCAAGTTCGCCGGCACCGTCGCCTGGGCGCTCGCCGCCGCGTTCACCCTCATGCTCTCGGGCGCGATCATTGGCAGCATTCTGTTTCCGGTCGGGCCGGTCACTCTGCTCTCGGGCGACGTCATCGGCGTGCCCGAGGCGCTGCTGCGCTCTCTGCTCGTCGCGCTCTACGTGAGCGTCTCGCTCATGGGCCTCTCGGCCGTGGGGCTCTTCATCTCGACCCTCACCGATGTGCCGGTCGGGGCCATGGCGGCGACCGTCATCGTTCCGATCGTCAGCCAGATTCTTGCCGCCCTGCCGCAGCTGGAGTGGCTGCACCCCTACCTGCTCACCTACTACTGGCTCGACTTCGCTGATTTGTTGCGCGCGCCCATCGAGTGGTCGTCGTTCGGCAGCAATGCGCTGCTGCAGCTGGCCTACGTCGCCATTTTCGGCAGCTTGGCCTACGGCCGCTTCGCGACGAAGAGCATTCTGTCGTAGCGGGCGTCACGGGTGCCGCCCAGCGCGGCCGACGCGTGCCACCCAGCCCGCCACGCCTAGCATGGAGGCATGCCCCGCGGCCCCATCGACCTGCACACCCACAGCAGCGTCAGTGACGGCACCGAGACCCCCACGCAACTCATCAGGGCGGCGCTCGCGGCGGGCCTCGACACCATTGCCATCACCGACCACGATTCGACGGCCGGGTGGGACGAAGCGCTCACCGCCGCCGAGGGCACGGGCCTGCAGGTGATTCGCGGCATCGAGTTGAGCACGCGGCACGAGTGGCGCAGCGTTCACCTGCTGGGCTACCTCTTCGACCCGAACAACGCCGAGCTCGTGGGCGAGATGGGTCGCACGCGCGATGACCGGCTCGGTCGCGCCGAGCGCATGGTCACGCGCCTCGCCGAAGACTTCGACATCACGTGGGACGACGTGCTCGCTCAAAGCGGCGGCACGACGATCGGTCGCCCGCACATCGCCGACGCCCTCGTGGCTCGCGGCATCGTGCCGAATCGCAGCGCCGCCTTTGAGTCGATTCTGCACTTCAGTGGCGGTTACTACCTGCCGCACGAGGCCCCCACAGTTCTTGATGGCGTACGGATGATCGCCGCAGCCGGCGGGGCCCCCGTGCTTGCTCATCCCGCAACACGCGGCCGCGAGGCTGTCGTCGACGAGCAGTCGCTCGCCCAGCTCGTCGAAGCCGGACTCGTCGGCCTCGAGGTCGGCCACCGCGAGAACACTCCCGAGGGTCGTGAGCGCTTGCTCGAACTCGCGGCAGAGTTCGACCTCGTGACGACCGGCTCAAGCGACTACCACGGCGACGGCAAGCCCAACCGCCTCGCCGAAAACACGACCACGCCCGAAGCGCTCGAGCGCATCATCGCCGCGACGAGCGGGGTGGAGCCGGTGCGGGCTTAGTCGGCGCCTTCGTCGTCCGGGGTGCGCTCGCCGTCTGTTCGCGGCGCCCAGATCTCGCGCAACCCGTCAGCGAGCTCGAAGCGCGGGGCGCCGCGGCCGTTGCACGCCACCGCGATGACGGTCTCTCGGTTGGGTGTGATGGTGAAGTCGGAGATGTAGCCACCCCATCGACCCGAGTGGTACAGGCTGCCGTCGGGCTCGATGCGGATTCCGGCCGCATACTGCTCATCCTTCGGCTGGCCGTCGTCGTCGAGCACCGTGACGGCCCCGGCAACAGCATCCGCCTGCACGAGCTCGCCGAGCCGGTACTGGTCGCCCCAGCGCACGAGCTCGGTGGGGGTCGTGATGATGCCGGAGTGCCCGTAGGCCGTCCAGCCACCGCGCAACACGGTGCCGTCGGTGTCGTAGGGCGTTGCGACATCCCCGGCGACGAGGCCGGGCGCGATCGGCAGCTCGAGGCCGAGGGGCCCTGAGATGCGTTGCTCGACGACCTCGGCGAACGGCTGCCCAGTGACGGCTTCCACGATCTCGGCGAGCAGCACATAGTGGGCGTTCGAGTAGGCAAAGCCCTCGCCGGGTTCGAGCTCTTGCTCGCGGGCGATCGCGGCGAGCACGGTGCCTTGATCGGCCGGGTCAGTGAAGCCGATGTCGGCCCTTTCAAGCTCGACCCAGAAATCGGGCACGCGGGCCGTGTGGTTCATGAGTTCGCCGACGGTGACCTCGGTGGCCCAGCGCGGCAGGCCGTCGAGGTGTTGAGAGACGGGGTCGGTGAGGGCGAGCGATCCCTCGCGCTGCAGCAGCAGAATTGTGGTTGCCGTGAATTGCTTCGAGATCGACGCGACATCGAACCGCGTGTCGGTCGTCAGGGGCGCACGCGAGCTCAGGTCGGCAAGACCCGCGGCTGCGGCCCAGAGCACCTCGCCGCGTGCGCCGACGGCGGCGGAGCATCCCGGAGCATCATCGGTCAGATAGGTCGTGAGCAGGTCGTCGCTCTGCAACGTGAGCTTGGTGAGCTGTTGCGCGTCTGTCTCGACGGCGCCGAGTGATCGCTCGGCGGGCGGAACGGCGAGCTCAAGACCCGCGCACCCCGCGAGGCCCACGACCACCACGGCCGCGACCGCCGACAGAGCGAGCGGCCGCGGCAGAATCACGTCATCGAGGCTAGCTCGGGCGCCGTCGTGGGTGTGCGTCGAACGAGGAAGACCGCGGGAATTGTCAGGGTTGCAATGACGGCTCCGACCATGAACGCGGCGCGAATGCCCTCACCCGTGACCGAGGCCTCGTCGGGCCCGCCGCCGCCGAACGCGGCCGCGATCGAGATGAAGAGCGCGATGCCCGCCGCACCCGCGACCTGCTGCACCGTGCCGACGATCGCACTGCCGTACGAGTTGAGCTGCGGCGGCAACGCCGAGAGCCCGTTCGTGAGCAGGGGGGTGAACAGCAGCGCGAGCCCCAGGCTCAAGCCGATGTTGGCGAAAGCGACGATCCACAGCGGCGTTGTGGCACTCAGCATCGACATGCCCCACAGCGACACCGAGAGCAACACGGCACCCGGCAGCACGAGCGAGGTTGGGCCGACGGCGTCGTAGCGACGGCCGATCCACGGGGCGAGGAGGCCCTGCAGCAGTGCGCCGGGCAAGATGATGAGCCCGGAGATGAGTGCCGAAGCGCCCACGACGTCTTGCACGTAAAGCGGAATCAGAATGATCGCGCCGAAGAGTGCCATCGACGCGACCATGACGATCGCGATCGACACCGAGAACTGCCGGTGGCTGAAGGTGCGCAAGTCGAGCAGGGCGCCGTCGGTGCGCTGCAGCACGAACTGGCGCCACACGAAGAGCCCGAGCGCGACGAGCCCGACGGCGAGGGCGGTGAGTGCGGCCGTGGTTGCATCCGCTCGCTCACTTGCGGGGGCGCGGCCCGCCTCGCCGAGTTGCGAGAGGCCGTACACGAGGCCGCCGAAACCGGGGATCGAGAGGAGCACGGAGAGAACATCCAGGCGCCCGGGGCGGGGTTCGCCGATGTTGACGACCTTCCGCGCACCGATGACAAGCGCCGCAACGGCGAAGGGAATCATCGTGATGAAGAGCCAGCGCCAGTCGGCGAAGCTCAGAATGAGGCCCGACACGCTGGGGCCGAAAGCCGGCGCGACGGCGATGACCGTCGAGATGAGCCCCACGACTCGGCCCCGACGGTCGGCCGGCACGAGGCCGAACACGGTCGTGAACAGCAGCGGGAAAATGATGCCCGTGCCCGCCGCCTGCACGACGCGCGCCAGCAACAGCACCTCGAAGCCGGGGGCGATCGCGCCGATGACGGTGCCGATCAAGAACAGGCTCATCGCGAGCAAGAACATCGGCCGGGTCTGGAAGCGCTGCAGCAAGTAGCCCGTGATCGGAATCACGACCGCGAGCGTCAACATGAACGCCGTCGTCAGCCACTGGGCGAGCGACGCCGTGATGCCGAGCGCCTCAATGAGCGTCGGAATCGCGACGCCCATGAGCGTCTCATTGAGAATGACGACGAAGGTCGACCCCAGCAGCAGGCCGATGATGAGCTTCGTCGACGCTGGCAGGCTCACTGGGCTGCGGCTGAACCCTCGGCGCCGGATGCCCCGCCCCCCGTGCGGCGACGACGCCGACGTCGCGGCGTGCCCGAGCCTTCGGCGCGGGCTGCCCCGTCGTTCGAGGTCGACGTGCTCTCGCGCGACGGCCCGGAGCTGCGCTGGCCGCCGCGCGACCCACCGCCACTGCCCGACCCGCCCGAGCTGCTCGACCCGCCCGACCCATTGCGCGAACGCGGCGGGTGCGAAGCCTCTTTCTCGACGTTCGGAATCGGGGTGGCCTTGAGGCGGCCCTTCGACCCGGCCGGAATGTTGAGGTCTTCGTAGAGGTGCGGTGACGACGAATAGGTCTCGACGGGTTCGGGCTGGTTCATCTCGAGCGCCCGGTTGATGAGCGCCCACTTGTGCATGTCGGCCCAGTCGACGAAGGTCACGGCGATGCCGGTCTTGCCCGCGCGGCCCGTGCGGCCGGCTCGGTGCAGGTAGGTGTCGTGGTCGTCGGGCACCGTGTGGTTGATGACGTGCGTCACGTCGTTGACGTCGATGCCGCGCGCCGCGACATCGGTCGCGATCAAGATGTCTTTCTTGCCCGCCTTGAACGCCGCCATAGCGCGCTCGCGCTGCTCTTGATTGAGGTCACCGTGCACGGCGGCGGCGCTGTAGCCGCGGTCGTTGAGCTCGTCGACGAGCTTGGCGGCCGCGCGCTTCGTGCGCGTGAAGATGATGGTCTTGCCGCGGCCTTCGGCCTGCAGAATGCGGCCGACGACCTCGTCTTTGTCGAGCGCGTGCGCGCGGTAGACAACGTGCTTGATGTTCGCCTGCGTGAGCCCCTCGTCGGGGTCGGTCGCGCGAATGTGAATCGGGCGCGTCATGAAGCGACGGGCCAGCGCCACGATCGGGCCCGGCATGGTGGCCGAGAAAAGCATCGTGTGACGCGTGGGCTTGGTTTGCGAGAAGAGCTTCTCGATGTCGCTCAAGAAGCCGAGGTCGAGCATCTTGTCGGCTTCGTCGAGCACCATAACCTCGACGTTGGCGAGGCTCAGAAGGCGCTGGCTGGCGAGGTCGAGAAGGCGGCCGGGCGTGCCGATGACGATCTGCGCACCCGCCTTGAGTTGCTCGATCTGACCCTCATAGGCCTTGCCGCCATAGATCGACACGATCTTGACGTCGCGGTTCGAGGCGGCGAGTTCGAGGTCTTCGGTGACCTGCACGCACAGCTCGCGCGTGGGCACGACGACGAGGGCCTTGACCCCGGGCTCGGGGTGCAGGCCCAGTCGCTGAATGAGGGGAAGGCCGAAGCCGAACGTCTTGCCCGTGCCGGTCTTGGCCTGGCCGATGATGTCTTGGCCGCCGAGGGCCAGGGGAATGGTCTGCTCCTGAATCGGAAAGGGGCTCAGAATGCCCTTTGCCGCCAGCGCCTCGACCATGTCGGGCTCAATGCCCAGATCTGTGAAAGTCACGTGGTGTGTCGCCTGTCGTTGTATGAGATAAGTGGCCAGTTTAGCGGCCGGGAGCCGCCTAACCCTCCGGTTCCCATAGGCTGAGCGCGTGGCATCGTGGTTTCGACGGCAACGACCTCGCATTGAGGCGCCGACCCTGACCCCTCGCGACACCGCCGTGGCGGCATTGCGGGTTGATTTGGGTGAACTTGCTCCCGCCCCCGAGGTGTTTCTCGGGCACTGCGCGGCTCTTCACTTGACGTTCATCGAGCAACTCACGAGCGCGATGTCACACGCGCCGCGCGTGGCCGACAAAGACGCGCTCGCCCACGTCGTCGGCATCGTGCTCGACCGCTATCGGGCGCTCGCCGCCGAACTCGAGCGCCTGCGGCTCGACAAGACCGATGTCATGCAGCCGCACCTCGAGGGTGTCGAAGAGTTCAAGAACCGCACCGCGGGCGGCGAGTGGTACGAGCAGGTCGCGAGCGCGCACGTGACCATCGGCTTTCTCACCGACTTCTGGATCCGCCTGTCGGGCGGCGTGACGGGCGAACTCGGTGAGCGCGTATCCCTCGCCCTCGCGACGGGTGACGCGCACACGCCCCTGCACCGCATCATCGAGCGGGCGATCGCCGCGAACCCGCGATTGTCGTCGCGCCTCGCCCTCTGGTGCCGGCGGCTCGTCGGCGACACGATGCTGCAAGCCCGCTCGGCCCTTGTGCTTCACGATGACAGCTCGAAAGACGAGTCGCAGATCGAGCCCGTGTTCACCGAGCTGATCGCCGACCACACCCGCCGCATGGACCGCCTCGGGCTCACGGCCTAATCGCGCCCATGACGACGACACCCCCGCCGAACCGAGGCTTTCGCACGCTACCCCGCACCCGCATGGGCTGGTGGGGCTTCGGGATGCTCGCCGCAGGTGCCGGCCTCAACCTCGTACAGGGCGGCCTCAGGTGGGCGACCACCGCGTGGGGCATCGACGAGTCGGTGCGCGTGCCCGACGTCGCGTTCGTCATCGTCATGACGGCCGGAGTCGTGCTGTCGCTGCTCGCCGTGATTCTGCGGCGCGACTACTCGATCATGATGATCGCGCTCGGGCTCGTGACACTCGTGAGCCTCGGGGGCGTTGCGGTTCGAACGTTCGCGGGCTAGCGCGAGCATCCGTTGCCGACGGCTAAGCCTTCGCGGCGACGCCTGGCTTCATGAGGCGCTCGAGCAGTTCGTCATCAGCGGCTGCGCGACGCTTGGGCAACACGAGGGCGACGGCCAGAGCGGCCAGCGGGCCGAGCACGAGCGAGATCACCCAGATCCAGCCACCGTCGAACGTGAGGCCGAGCCACACGCAGATCACCCACACCGCGGCGGTCGCTGCCGCTCCCACCATGGGCACGAGCAGAAGCCCGTGAGTCTGGCGGCCCGGAACGAGGTAGCGCACGCCGAGGGCAAACGCCGCGCCGATGACGGTGACGAAGAGCAGTTCCATGACTGCGAGCGTAGTGGTTTCCGGCGGTCGTTAGCCGACGAAGCCGACGCGACGGGCTGAGTCGCTGCCGATCTCGACGTAGCCGATCGCGGCCGTGGGCACGAGGTACTGCTTGCCCTTGCTGTCGGTGAGAGCCACGAGCGGTGCGCCCTTCTCGACGGCGGCCGTGATGGTCGCCGTAATGTCGGCGGCCGACTCTGCGCTCTCAAAGCTGAGCTCGCGGGGGCTGTTGAGAATACCGATGCGAATGTCCACGAGCCTCAGCGTACCGGGAGCGTGAGCGAGCATCCGCTGTGTTCACTGTGGGCGCACCGCGCCCCCGGCACCCCGCCCTGCGTGTCGGCGCGCGCCGGTAGCGTGGCATCGTGACAACCTTCGATGCCGCGCTGCGCTTCGGTGACGCGCAGTCGGTCACGCTCGATGCCGACCAGCAGCGGGTGGTGGATGCCCGTCGAACGCCCGGCGCGATCGTGCTCGGCGCCCCCGGGTCGGGAAAGACCACGGCGCTCGTTGAACTCGTGGCAGCCGCGGTGCTCGGCGACGGGCTCGACCCCGCGCGCGTGCTCGTGCTGACGCCGTCGCGCCGCACGGCGACGGTGTTGCGTGATCGCCTTGCCGTGCGGTTGGCAGCGACCGACGGCGATGCGGGCACGACGGCACGCGCACTACCTGGCCCGCTCGCGCGGTCGATCGCTGCCTACTCGTTCTCGGTGCTCATGGCATCGCATCGGCTCGACGGGCTCGCCGAGCCACGACTGCTGAGCGGCGCCGACCACGATGCCGATCTGGCTGAGTTGCTCGACCGCGAACTGCTCACCGAGATTCTCGGCACCGATGCGGGGGAGGGGCCCGCGTGGCCCGAGCACCTCGGCCCGGAGGTTCGACGCTTGCCCGCGTTTCGCACCGAATTGCGCGATGCCATCGCTCGGCTGAGCGAACACGGCTGGAGCACCGCTCAATTGCGCACGGCGGCGCACGACCGCGGGGTGCCGGCGTGGGCGGCGGTCGCCGACTTCGTCGACGAATACCGCCAGATTCTCGGCTCGTCGCGCCCGGGCCAGCTCGACCCCGCCGAACTCGTGCGCGCCGCGGTCGGGCTCGTGCGCGACCCAGCGGCAGGCATGCCGCCCGCGCCGCAGCTCGTCGTGCTCGATGATGCCCACGATGCCACCCCGAGCGGCTTCGACCTCATCGCGGCGCTCGCCGCCCAGGGTGCGACGGTGATCGCCCTCGGCGACCCTGACCTCGCCGCGAACACCTTCCGCGGTGCCGAGCCCGAGGCCCTCGCGCACCTGCCCGCACTGCTCGGCTGGCCTGCCGCACAGCCCATTGTGCTGCCCTTCGTGCACCGCCACGGTGACGCCGTGCGCGGGCTCATCGCCGACGTCACGGGTCGCATCGGGGCTGCCGCCGCGGGCACGCAGCGGCGTGCGGCCGCCGTTCCGCCGAGTGACGACGACCCCCGCGCGATCGGCCCCGAGTGGGGTGGTCCGCTTGTGGCGCTCGAGGCACCCAACCCCACACGTGAGCGCACGGTCGTGGCCGATCTATTGCGCGAGCGACACTTGCTTGACGGGGTGCCATACGGGCGAATGGCCGTCATTGTGCGCAGCGGAACCATGGTTCCGGGCATCGTGCGGGCGCTCGGCCAGGCCGACGTGCCGGTGCAGTCGACGGCCGCGGGGCGACCGTTGCGGGAGCATCCCGCGGCCAGGGCGCTCATTCGCCACGTCGATGTCGGTGTCGGGCGATCGGAGCTCGACGCGGCCACGGCCACCGAGTTGCTGCTCGGCCCGCTCGGAGGGCTCGACCGGGTCGGGCTGCGTCGTTTGCGGCGTGCGCTGCGCGCGGAAGAACTCAGCGGCGACGGCGACCGCACCGCCGATGAATTGCTGGTGGATGCCCTCACCGCCCCCGACCGCCTGGCCACGATTGACCACAGCATCGCCCGCCGCGCGGCGAGGCTGGCCCGCACCCTGCGGTCGATCGGCGAGCGGCACGCGGCCGGAGCAACCGTTGACGAGCTGCTCTGGCTCGCGTGGAGCGAGTCGCACGTGGCCGAGGTGTGGCGCCGCGATGCGGCCGGGTTCGGAGTCGCGGCGGCCGAGGCCAATCGCGCGCTCGACGCCGTCGTCGCCGTGTTCACGGCGGCGGCGACCATCGTCGACACCGTGCCTGATGCGACCGTCGAATCGTTTCTCGCGCGCGTGCTCGACAGTGATGTCGGCGACGACCTGCTGGCTCCCGTGCGGGGCGGCGACGCCGTGCTCGTCGCGACGCCCTCGGCCGTGACGGGGCTTGAGGCCGATGTCGTCGTGATCGCCGGGCTGACCGAGGGCGTCTGGCCCAACACGCGCATTCGTGGGTCGTTGCTCGGTGCCCCGCTCATCAGTCGGCTGGCTCGCGGACTGCCGGTCGACGATCTCGACGAACGCCGCATCGTGCTCGACGATGAACTGCGCATGTTCACGCTTGCTGCGTCGCGCGCGCGCCGGCAACTGGTCGTGACGGCCACGGCGGGCGACGACGATCAACCGAGCGCACTCTTTGCGCTCGTGCGCGAGCACGCGCGGCGTGAGCGTGCGCTGACGCTGGGGCTCGATTCGGCCGACGAGCAGCTCGCGGCGCTCGACGCCGCCATCGCTGCCTCCGGCGCGCGCCCCGTGCGCGCCCGGTCATTGCGCACGCTCGTCGGCCGATTGCGGCGCGAGCTCGTCGATGACGGCCGGCTTGCCCGTGAGGGCGATCGCGCTGAGGCGGCGCTCGCTCTCGCGCGGCTCTCGGCCGAGCGCGTGCCCGGAGCCAATCCGCAGTCGTGGTGGGGGCTCCTCGCCCCGAGCGGCGACACCGAGCTGTTCGAGGGCGACGAGTTCGTGAAGGTGTCGCCGTCGAAGCTCGAGGCCATCGAGAAGTCGCCGCTCGACTGGTTTCTCGATCTCGTGGCACCGGGTGACACGAGCCCATCGATGGGCATCGGCACGATCGTGCACTGGGCGATGGAAACCGCGACCTCGCCCGATGTCGACGCTGTCTGGCAGGCGATCGAAAGCCGCTGGAACGAGCTCGTCTTCGAGTCGCCGTGGCTCGCCGAGCAGCAGCGCCGGCTCGCTCGGCGCTACGCCGTGGGCGTCGCCGCCTATCTGCGCGAGGTCGAGGCCGAGTCTCGCGGGTTGATCGCGGCCGAACAACGCTTCGAGGTCACGGTCGATCGGGCCAAAGTGAGCGGCATCGTCGACCGCCTCGAAGTCGACGCCGACGGCGCGGTGCGCATCATCGACCTCAAGACCGGCAAGCCGAACAAGACGGCAGCCGAGATCGAGACGGATGGTCAACTGGGTTCCTACCAACTGGCCTACGCCGATGGTGCCTTTGACGAGGTGCTCGACGCCGTGCTCGAGGGTCTGCCGCATCAGGCCGGAGGCGCACGACTGCTCTTTGTGCGCGAGGGCACGAAGGCCAAAGACTTTCGCGAAGCCGTGCAGCAGCCGCTCGATGAGGAGCAGCTCGACGCGTTTCGCGAGCGCTTACGCCAAGCCGTCTCGGCCATCGCGGTCGCGCGACTCACGGGCGTGCGCACGATCGACCGCTTCGATTTCTCGGCGGCTGCGCACCGCATCCATCGCGTGGGGCCGGTGACGGGCGATGAGTGAGATGACGGGCGCTCGCCACAGTGCCGTCGACATTGCGGCGGCGCTGAAGCAACACACGCCGACCGACGAGCAACGCGCGATCATCGAGGCGCCGTTCGCGCCTGCGCTCGTCGTGGCGGGCGCCGGTTCGGGCAAGACCGAGACCATGGCCGCGCGCGTGCTGTGGCTCGTGGCGAACGGCTTTGTCACGCCCGACCAGGTGCTCGGCTTGACGTTCACGCGCAAGGCGGCGGGCGAGCTGGCCGCGCGCATTCGCGAGCGGCTCGTGCAATTGGGTGCTTCGGGGCTGTTGGGGTCGACCGAGGTCGTCGTCGACGCATTCACGCGGCCAACCGTTGCCACCTACAACTCGTTTGCCTCGAGCCTCTACCGCGATCACGCCGTGCTCATCGGGCGCGACCCCGACGGAGTCGTGTTGCGCGAGGCGAGCGCCTGGCAACTCGCGCGCGAGCTCGTGACCTCGTCGCGCGATGACCGCTTGGCCGAACTCGATCTGAGCGTCGACAAGATCACCGCGAGCGTGCTGCAACTCGCCCACGCCGTTGCCGAGCACGACGCCGACATCGCCGATGTGCGCCGCGTCATCACCGAGTTTCTCGGCGTCGCCGAGCTGCCCCTGGGGGACAAGTTCGAGCGCGCCGCGCCGTTCAGTGCCCTCTTGAAGCTCGGGGCCACGCTGCCCATCGTCGACCTCGTCGAGAAGCTGCAGCAGGTCAAGCAGCGCGATGGCTACGTCGAGTTCGCCGACCAAGTGAGCCTCGCCCTGTCGATCGTGCGGCGGCACGCAGGCGTTGCCGAGCAATTGCGCGATCGCTACCGTGTCGTTCTCCTCGACGAGTATCAAGACACCAACGTTGCCCAGACCTGGCTGCTCGCCGAGCTCTTTGCTGGCACCCCGGTCATGGCGGTCGGCGACCCGCACCAGTCGATCTACGGCTGGCGCGGCGCGAGCGCCTCGAACCTCGACGACTTCGCCGCCCGCTTCACGAGCACCGGCGGCGAGCCCGTCGGCCGCTTCTCGCTCAGCACGTCGTGGCGCAATGGCACGGTGATTCTGCAGGCGGCCAATGCCTTGGTCGAGCCGCTCAACGCCCGCGGCGGCGTCGCCGTCGAGACCCTGCAGCCCTCGACGGTCGCGAGCACCGAGCCGATCGACGTCGTCGTCGAGGAAACCGTGCACGACGAGGCGCGTGCCGTTGCCGCGTGGCTCGCCGCCCGCCTCGCTGAGCCGCCGCCCGGCGCGAAGCCCGGCGCGGTCGACGCCGAGGGTCGCCCTCTGCGAGCGAGCGCTGCCTTGCTCATGCGCAATCGCACGACCCAACCGGTCTTTCTCGCGGCCCTCCGCGACGCGAAGGTGCCCGTGCACGTGCTCGGCATCGGAGGGCTGCTCGAACAGCCCGAGATCGCCGACCTCGTCAGCGCCCTCTCGGTCATCGATGACCCGGCCGCCGGCACCGAGCTCGTGCGCCTGCTCGCCGGCCCCAGGTGGCGCATCGGAGTCGCTGACCTGCACGCCCTCAGCCGCATCGCCTCGTGGTTGCGTGACCGCGACCTGGCGCAACGCGCCTTCAGCGACGAGGTCAAGGCGAAACTGCGCGCATCCGTCGCCCGCACCGACGGGGTGTCGCTCGTCGACGCGCTCGACTTCGTCGCGACCGCCTCCGACGGTCACTCGCAGCTGGCAGCGCTCACCCCCGCCGGCCTCGAACGGCTGCGGGATGCTGGCCGCCTGTTCGCCACCCTCCGCACCCGCACGGCCCTCGATCTGCCCGACCTCGTGTTGACGGTCGAGCACGAACTCATGCTCGACATCGAAGTGGAGTCGAATCCGGCTCGCACGATGGGGCACGCACCGCGCGAGGCCTTCTTCGAGGCGCTCGACGGCTATCTGGCTCTCGCCGACCACGCCACGCTCGGCGGCTTCCTCGGCTGGTTGCGCGAGGCGGAGTGGCGCGACAACCTCTCCCCGCGTTCGGAAGACCCCGAGCCCGGAACCGTTCAGGTGCTCACCGTGCATGGCTCGAAGGGTCTCGAGTGGGACCACGTCGTCGTGCCCCGCTTCGTCACCGACGAGCTGCCGAGTAAGCCGCGCGACGGCACGAACGGGTGGCTCTCGCTCGGCGTGCTGCCCTACGAGTTGCGGGGTGATGCTGCCGAACTGCCGGTCTTCGCGTGGCGCGGGGCCGAGAGTCGCAAAGAGCTACTGAAGCGACGAGAGGCCTACAGCGAGGAGGTCGCGGCGCACCTCGAGCGCGAAGAACGCCGGCTCGCCTACGTGGCCGTCACGCGTGCGCGCCACCGACTGCTGCTCACGGGCTCGTTCTGGGCCACACAGACGAAGCCGCGCGGGCCCAGTGCGTTCTTGCTGCCGCTCGTCGAGCGCGGCATCATCGGTGACCTGCCCGACGGGCCGGCCAACGGCGAGAACCCGATCGTCGACGACAGCGGCGATGAGCCGTGGTGGCCCGTCGACCCCTTTGGCGCACGGCAGCAGAGCGTGATCGCGGCGGCCGAGCGCGTGCGCGCCGCAGATGCGACTGTGCGCGGTGGTGACCGCCGCGGCTGGCAGCGAGAGATCGACCTGTTGCTGGCCGAACGGGCGGAGCGCCTCGCCGCCACGGGTCGCGTCACCGTGCCGTTGCGCGTGGCCGCCTCATCGTTCAAAGACTTCATCACTGAACCGGCCGACATGGCCGAACGACTGCGGCGCCCGATGCCGCAACGGCCGTTTCGTGCGACGCGCCTCGGCACGGTGTTTCACCGCTGGGTCGAGAACCGCTTCGGCATCGGTGCCCAACCCGACTCGGTTGACGCGCTCGACACCGAACTCGACCTCGCCCTCGACGGCAGCGATGCGACGACGCTCTACGCCCTGCAGGAGACCTTCGAACGGTCCGAGTGGGCGACCCGCACTCCGATCGACGTCGAGCGCGAGTTGCACTTGCCCTTCGAGGGCCGCATTCTCGTGTGCAAGATCGACGCGGTCTACTCGACCGACCCCGACTTCGACGCTGTGCGCGACCGCGCGCATGCGCCGGGCGGCAGCCAGGCGGTCGGTGTGGGGCGTGGGCCCCGCAGCGTCGAGATTGTCGACTGGAAGACCGGCAAAGCGCCGCGCGATGACGCCGACCGTGCGGCGAAAGAGCTACAGCTCGCCCTTTACCGCGTCGCCTATGCGCGCTGGGCGGGCTTGCCGCTCGACGCGGTGACGGCGGCGTTCTACTTCGTCGCCGATGACGCCGTGCTGCGCCCCGACTCGCTGCCCGACGACGAGCAGTTGCGCACCCTCTGGCGCGCGGCCGTGGGCTGACTTGGCTCGCGGCGCACTCCGCCCTCGTGCCGCGCCGGGTGCGAGCGGTGTCGCTGAGGCTATGTGCCCCGCATGGCATGTGCCGCGAGCGGCACATAGCCTCAGCGGGGCTCCCCCGAGCTCAGGCCCGAGACCGTGGTTGGCGGTGGCCGAGCTACTCGGGGGCGGGGGCCGCGAAGCGGGTGCGGTAGGCCTGCACGGCGCTGCGCATCCCGATTCCGCAGACGCCGACGAGATCGTCGCCGCGGTAGAACTCGACCACGCACTCGTCGTCGACCGAGCCTGCGACGAGTTCGCTGCGATCGGCCAGGTAGGTCATGCCGAACGCGAGCACGTGAGCGTCGTACTGGTCGCTCCAGAACGAGGGCAGCGGCGCGAAGCCGGCGGCAGCGAGCGGCTCGCAGTCATCGCCCGCGAGGTGGGCGGCGATGAGCTGGCCGGCGCGCTTGCCGGTTTCAGTCGGCAGGTTCCAGTGCTCGACGCGGCGGGCGACGTCATCGAAGAGCGGGTTGGCATAGCGCGCGACATCGCCCACGGCGAAGATGTCGGGGCGCACGACGCCATCGACGCCGACCGCGCGCAGCCCCGCGTCGACGAGCACACCATCAGAAACATCGAGCCCCGACGACGCGAGCCACTCGGTGTTGGGGTCGCTGCCCACAGCGACGACGAGCACGTCGCACTCGAGCATGACGCCGCTCGTCAGAATCACGCGCTCAACGGCCGGGTCGCCGACGAGCCCGAAGAGCGACTCACCCGTGAAGAACCGCACGCCGTGGGCTTCATGACGCCGCCGCATTTCGGCGCCGAGCAACGAGCCGAGCGCGCGCTGCAGCGGCACGCGGCTCTGCGTCACGACCGACACCGTCGCGCCGTTCTTCGCGGCCGTCGCGGCGATCTCGCAGCCGACGAAGCCCGAGCCGAGAATGACAACGTTCGCGCCGGGCCGCAGCACATCGCGCAGCGCGACAGCGTCGTCGAGCGTGCGCAACACGTGAATGCCGCCCAGCCCGTGGTCGTCGATGGGCAACGGCTTCGGGCGCAGCCCGGTCGCGATCACCAGCGCGCTGTACGGATGCTCGTCCCCGGCATCGTCAACCACCACGCGCCGCTCGGCGTCGAGGGAGACGGCCGCGCGCCCGAGCACCCACTCGACCCCCTCCTCGAGAGCTGAACGGATCGGGAAGGCCACGTCAGCGTGACCCTGCCCCTCGGTCTGGAGCAACTCTTTCGAGAGGGGCGGGCGGTTGTAGGGCGCGTGCGCTTCGGCGCCGAGGAAGGTGATCGGGCCCGTGTAGCCGGCGCGCCGGGCACCCTCCGCGGTGCGGAGGCCCGCCATGGAGGCTCCGACGATCAGGAGAGGAGCATCCGTCGCCCCGCCCGCATCGCCCGCTGGCGAGTGAGCCGCGTCGTGCTCAGCCACAGCGTGCTCAGCCGCGCGTGATGAGAATCGCCTGCATGGGGCAGACGTCGGCCGCGGCCTCGAGGTCGGCGAGCATCTCGTCGGGCGCTTCGGCCACGTATTCGAGCTTGTCGTCGGCGTTCAGCTGAAAGACCTCGGGGGCCTCGAACACGCACTGGCCGTAGTGCTGGCACTTGTCCATGTCGACGTCGATGCGAATCATGCGATTGTCCTTACTTCTCGAGACGGGAGGGATACAGGTCGTTGGAGGGGGTGCGGATGCCGCGGAACTCCCAGTCGCCGCCGAGGGCGGTCGAGACCACTTCTTCGCTCGAGGTCGGCTGCGCGCCGACATCGGTGCGAATCGGCTCGGGCCCTTCGACGATCGTGTTGGTGAGGCGGCCGAGGCCGTCGACCTCGACCTCGACGACGTCGCCGGGCTGCACGGGCCGCGAGTTCGCGGGCGTGCCCGAGTAGATCATGTCGCCCGGCACGAGCGTGATCGTGCGGGCGAGGTCGGCGACGAGGTAGTGCATGTCCCACTCCATCGTGTCGGTCGCGTCTTCTTGCACGACCTTCCCGTTGACGAGAGTGCGAATCGTCTTGCCGCGGAAGTCCCAATCGGTCACGAGGCCCGGCCCGACGGGGGCGAGCGTGTCGCTGCCTTTGACGCGCAGCATCGAGCCAGCATCCGTGTCGCGGAAATCGTGCAGCCCATAGTCGTTGCCGACCGAGTAGCCCGCGATGTAATCGCCCGCCTCGGCCGGCGAGATGTTGCGGCACGTGCGGCCGATGACGATGACGATTTCGCCCTCGTAGTTGAGCCACTTGAGCCCCGCAGGCCGCACGACGGCACCCTTGTGGCTGTTGAGCGCCGTGATCGGCTTGTGAAAGTACGTGGGCGCAGGCGGCAGCTTGGTCATGAACTCATCGCTGCGACTCGGGTAGTTCAAGTGCACCGCGATGATCTTGGTCGGCTCGCTCGGCGGCAAGTGAGTAGCCTCGTCGACTCCGATGGTGCGGCCGTCGGATGCTCGCAGCTCGTCGCCGTGCCGCACCACCTGCACGGCCGACCCGTCGAGCAGAATGCGCCGGTACTCGGTCATGCGGCCCCCACCTCGGCCGAGTCGTCGCGCGAGAGCGTGACGTCTTTCGGCAGCGGGAAGCCGCCCTCGGGCTCGGGGAAGTAGATGTGTACTTGGCCCGTGCCGATCGAGTTCTCGTACTCGGAGTACAGCTCGCCGCGCGCGGTGTTGGCCTCTTCACCCGTAGCGCCCGCCATCTGCAGCCAGTGGCTGAAGTTTGCTTCGGGCTTGTACTTCTTGAACTCGGGCATCGTGTCGAGAATGCGCTTGTGGTCGCCGGCTTTCATCCACTCGATGCGCTCAAGGTCGGCCTCGCGCGCTTCGGGGCTGTAGATGTGCTTCGGGTCGCTCGCCTCGTGCTTGCGCAGGTCGCGCAGCTTGTGGAAGGTGTGCGAGAGCGCGCCCGAGGCGAGCAGCAGCACCTTGCGGTCGCTGTCGCGAATCGCCTCGCCGAGCGCGCGGCCCGAGCGCAGGAAGTCGTCGGTCGTGGCGGTCTGGCAGACCGACATGCTCACCCAGCGCTTGTCGAGCCCGCGGCCGAGGTAGTGCCACAGGTTGACGGTCGCGTAGAAGATCGGCAGGTGCGGGTCGCTGATGGGGGTGACCCAGGTGCCGTTCTTCTCGTCGTAGTTCGCCACGGCGTTCGCGAGTTCGGGGTCACCGCGGAACGCGTAGGGAATCTGCGACATCCCGCGCGGCAGCTCCTCGCTCGTGAAGAGGCCGCTGCGTTCGGCCTGCGAGGTGATGACGAACTCGACGGTCGTCGCCCAGTGCGAGTCGAGCACGACGACGGTGTCGTAGTCGAGGGTTTCCATGACCTCGGTGCGGAAGCGCTTGAGCCCCGGAACGAGGGTGATCTCTTTACCGCCGTTGAGGTCGTACCGCACGTCTTGCGGCAACATGATGGTGGGCACGTGCGCGAGGATCGCGGCGCCAACAACTTTTCCCATGACCTACTCCTTCCACCCTGCGGGTGCGTAGACGGTGTTCTTGACGTCGGCGTAGAAGTCGAATGACCACACGCCGCCTTCGCGGCCGATGCCGCTCTTCTTGCTGCCGCCGAACGGCGCGGCAAGGTCGCGCACAAAGAAGCAGTTGACCCAGATGGTGCCCGCGACGAGGTTCTTCGTGATGCGTTCGGCGCGCTCGCGGTTGCCGCACACGACGACCGCGGCAAGGCCGTACTCGGTGGCGTTGGCCACTTCGACGGCCTCCTCGTCGCTCGCGAACGTCTGCATCGTGAGCACGGGGCCGAAGACCTCGGCGGTGAGAATCTCGCTGCCGGGCTTGGCGTGGGTGAGCAGGGTCGGTGAGAAGTACAACCCGCCGAGGGCGTCGTTGCGGCCGCCCCCCACGACCACGCGGGCGCCCTCGGCGGTGGCTCGCTCGACGAATCCGGCGACTCGATCGAGGTGAACCTGGTGAATCTGCGGGCCGATCTGCGTGGCTTCGTCGCGCGGGTCGCCCTGCACGATCGCCGCCGCCTTCTCGGCAAACCGGGCCGAGAACTCTGCCGCGATGCTTTCGTGCACGAGCAAGCGCGTGCCCGAGAGGCACACCTGCCCGGCGTTGTCGTACTGCTCGACGGCAATGTCGACAGCGAGGTCGAGGTCGGCGTCGTCGGTGACGATGAGCGGGCTCTTGCCGCCGAGCTCAAAACTCACGGGGGTCAGGTTCTCGGCGGCCGCGCGCGCGATCGTCTTCGCCGTCGGCACCGAGCCCGTGAACGCGATGCGCGCGATTCCGGGATGCGCAACGAGCGCCGCGCCCACCTCCGCACCGAAGCCCTGCACGACGTTGAAGACTCCGGGCGGCATTCCCGCCTGCTCGCACAGGTCGGCGAAGTAGCTTGCGCTGAGCGGCGTCCACTCGGCGGGCTTGAGCACCACGGTGTCGCCGGCGGCGAGGGCCGGGCCGATGCGCCAGGTGGCGAGCATGAGCGGAGCGTTCCACGGCGTGATGATCGCGGCAACACCGCTCGGGTCCCAGCTCACGACGTTGTCGTGGCCGCGGGTCTGCCACACGGGGTGGTGCAGCTCGTTCATCGCCCAGTCGGCGAAGAAGCGAATGTTCATGGCCACACGGGGCATGACGCCCCGACGGTGGCTGCGCAAGAGCGAACCGTTGTCGAGGGTCTCGAGCTGCGAGAGCCCTTCGACGTTGGCCTCGACGAGGTCGGCGAGTCGGTGCAAGATCTCGCCGCGACCACGGGGGCCGAGGTCGCGCCACCCGGGAAAGGCTGCTCGTGCCGCGGCGACGGCCGCATCCGCCTCAGCTGCTCCGCCGCGCGCGATGTGCGCGATGACAGCGCCATCGATGGGCGAGACGCTCTCGAACTGTGACCCACTCGCGACGCGCTCGCCACCGATGTAGTGCCGCGTGTCGACGGTGAGGCCTGCCAGTTCGACCTGGTGTGCTGCGGTCTGCACGCGGGCGGCTCCTTTGCTGTCGCGAGTCGTTCGGATACAAACGACTGTCGCGATACTAACCGAACCAGAGGGCGAAACGGTAGCGAATACTCACGATGGGAGCATTCGACGACAGTCGGCCGACCGCTGACCTTCCGTGCTCTGCTTGCCGCTGACCTTCGGTGCTCTGCTTACCGCTGACCTTCGGTGCTCTGCTTACCGCTGACCTTCAGTCACGAGCGTGACGGCCCGCAGCATGTCGGCAAGCTCGCGACGGCGGGCCGGGTCGATCGTGCTCGAGACCATCTGCTCGTGACTGTTGAAGGTCGGAAACAGCGTGACCATGAGCTTGCGCCCCGCGGGCGTCATCGAGACGTTGACCAGGCGGCCGTCGCGCTCGCTGCGTTCGCGCACGAGGTAGCCCTTGGCCTCGAGGGTGCCGAGCACTCCCGTGAGGGTTGCTTTCGAGAATCCGCCTTCTTCGGCGATCTGGCGGGTCTCGATGGGTTCCCAGATCCAGGTGACCCACAGCACCACGAATGCCGTCCACGACAGGCCGCTCTCGGCGAGCACGCTGCGCTCGAGGTAGTTGCGCGTGGCGTTGGCGGCACGAAACAGGTTCGACACCACCGCCATGGCCTCGAAGTCGAGCGGCAGGGTTCCGAGCTTGCTGACGACCTGCTCTTCAGTCTCGGCGAGCGTGTGTGCGCTAGGCATCGATACCTCCTGTGTTCATTATCTGCGCATCGGGGTCGTGTGCCGTGCGGCGCTCCGGTCGCACGACCCGGCGTGCAGTCCGGCACACGGCCGGGAACCGCCTGATTGCGACCCACGGCGCGCAGGACTCGACGCGCGCGCCGAAGTTCGTTAGCATCCGAACAAATCGCTTCCTACGAAAGCAGGCGCTCATGTCGACCACGACTGACCTCACCCTTGCCGACCTTGATCTGTTCCAGAGCGGAGCGCCGTGGGGCGTCTTCGACGAGTTGCGGGCGACCCCTGGCTTGCACTGGTCAACCGAAGAGGCGCCCAACAGCGGCTTCTGGTCGGCAACGCGCTACCACGACATCGTGCGTGTGCTGCGCGACACCGAGACGTTCACGTCGACCAAGTTCACGAACCTTGAAGAGGTCGACCCCGAGCTGCAAGACCAACGCCGGTCGCTGCTCGAGACCGACGGGCTGCGTCACCGTGCGCTGCGCCGCATGCTGCAGGGCGAGTTCACGCCCCAGGCCGTCGCGAAGTACGAGACCTTCTTGCGCGGCATCACCGCGAAGACGGTGGATGCTGCGCTCGCGAAGAAGGAGTTCGACTTTGTCGACGAAGTGAGTGCTGACTTCCCGATCCGGGTGCTGGCGCGTCTGCTCGGAGTGCCCGACAGCGACACCGGGCAGCTCATCGCCTGGGGAAACCGCATGGTCGGCAACACCGACCCCGAGCACGCCGACATTCTGATCGACTCGGCCGACAGCGATGAGTATCGGCACGTGCCGTTCCGCTCGCCGGCCGCGATCGAGGTTTACGAGTATGGCAAGCACCTTGCCGCCGAGCGCCGAGGCAAGGGCGGCTCCGACCTCATCACCCTGCTCGCCGACGGCGTGCCCAGTGACGGCGTGCCGTTGAGTGAGCACGAGTTCAACACCAACTTCTTGCTGCTCGTGGTGGCCGGCAACGAGACGACGCGCCACACCATCTCGCACTCGATGAACAACCTGCTCAACAACCCCGAACAAATGCAACTGCTGCGCGACGACCCTTCGCTGATTCCGTGGGCGATCGAAGAGTTCTTGCGGTACGCCTCACCGGTGTACCACTTCCGCCGCACGGTCACGCGCGACGTCGAGTTCTCCGACACGAAGCTCAGCGAGGGCGAGAAGCTCGTCGTCTGGTTCGCCTCGGGCAACCGCGACACCGCGATCTTCGACGACCCCTACCGCTTCGACGTCACGCGCAACCCCAACGAGCACATGTCGTTCGGCCGCGGTGGCCCGCACATGTGCCTCGGCAACGCGCTCGCCCGCATCGAACTCCGCATCATGTTCGAAGACCTCCTGTCGCGCGACGTCACCCTCGAGCGCACGGGAGACATCGACTACCTCCGCAGCAACTTCGTGCACGGAATCAAGCGCATGCCGGTGCGAGTGGTCTAACACCCCGCGCTGTTCCCGTCGCGCTGGCCCCGCTGCGCCGGCTCCGGTGCCCGCGGTGCCCCGCTGCGCCCGCTTCCGTGCAGGCGGGCGCTGTTGCGCTCGCCGTGCCGTGCCTCGTTCGCCCGGCGTAGCCTTTGGCGAACCCTCTACCCACCCGCTCCGGTTCCCTTCCACAACGACGGAGAGCGTGAATCAGCTTCACCCGTTCCGTCGTTGTGGAAGGAGACAGAGGATGATTGCTGCCCCCCGCGTGTCGTCGTGGGTTCGAGCCGGGCGAGCCGGCCAACCGTGGGAGGGCTGGCTTCCCGGGGGCGGGTTGAGGCTCAGGCCCGGGGGAGCAGCCCCGCGACGTCGGTCAGGAAGGCGTCAACGAGGGCGTAGGTGCGATCACGTGCGGCAGAAGCGGTCGCGATCGTCTGCGCCATCATGATCTCGGGGTCGAGCCCGTCGTCGCGGACCTTGGATGCTCCGCCCCACTCAAACCACCCCTGCAGCCCCCCAGCATCGAGTTCGGGGTGAAACTGCACCGCGAGCGTGCGCTCGAGCACGAACGCCTGCGAGGCCGCGGGCGTGCGCGCGATCTCGACGGCGCCGGGCGGCACCGTCCACCGGTCGTAGTGGAACTGGAACCACGGCCCCTCACCGACGAGGTCGGGGCGTTCCGTCCAGATCGAGGTCCAGCCGATTTCGGCCCGGGGTGCGGGCGCCACCGTGCCGCCCATGGCGCGCGCGACGAGCTGGCCACCGAAGCAGATGCCCAGCACGGGCATCCCGCGGGAGACAGCGTCGCGCAACCACGCGATCTCGGGGACGAGCCATTTGCCGATGCAGGCGTCGTCCCACGCGCCCCACGGGGCGCCGAGGGGAACGAGCACGTCGTAGTCGCGCGCATCCGGAAAATCAGTGGTGATGTTGGGCTCCGAGAAGGCAGACTCAGGCACAACGAGGTGCGTGTCGATCTCGAAGCCGTGGTGGGCGAATCGTTCGCCGACGGGCCCGAGCGGGCTCACATGATCGTGTTGCACGAACAGAACGCGCATCGAGCCTCCCCATCGAGTGTGTGGGTAGTCTACTATCTCGTTTGAGTCCGAACGATTTTCCGGAGAACCCCCCGAGTGCCACGAAGGAGTCGCACATGAGCCACAGCCTTTCCTCCCTGCAGAGCGAGCTGCTCTCGGCCAAGATCGACGTGCTGCGCGTCATCTACGCCGACATCATCGGCACCGTTCGGTCGAAAGACCTGCTCGTGAGCGAGCTCGACAAGATCAGCCACGGAGGCCCCGCGTTCTGCCGGGGCGTCTGGGTGACGACGACGCAGGGTGGCGTGCTTGACGGCGCTGACGTGCTGAGCAATGGGCTCGAAGACTTCATAAGCCAGATCGTTCCGGGCAGCTGGCGCGCTCTGCCGTGGGAGCCCGGCGTGGCTTTCGTTGTCGCCGGCGCGAACAACCCCGACGGCACGCCCAGCCCGCTCTCGCCGCGCGTGCTGCTCGAGCGCATGATGGGCGAGTACGCCAAGCTCGGCTACACCCCGCTCGTGGGCCCCGAGCTCGAGTTCTACATCGCCGACCGCGACCCCGAGGGTGGCTTCTCGCGCGCTCTGACGCAGCCCGGCCGCGTCTACACGACCGGCGCCACGGTTGACCCCAAGGGCACCTTCTTGCACTTGCTGCGCATGCTCGACCAGTTGCGCATCGGCGTCTTCGCGGGCAACCACGAGTTCAGCCCGAGCCAGTACGAGATCAACATCTGGCACGGCGAGGCGCTCGACGCGTGCGACCGCGCGTTCATGCTCAAGGCGGGTGTGAAAGACGTCATCGCGCGCGTGGGCCAGGCTGCCACCTTCGCGGGCAAGCCCTGGAGTGACGAGGGCGGCAGCGGTTTCCACCTGCACATGTCGCTCGTCGACGCGCAGGGCGAAAACCTCATGCACGAGGGCTCCGAGCTCAGCGCCCTCGCCCAGCACATGATCGCGGGCATCGTCGAGCACGCTGCGGCGCTCACGGCCTTCTGCAACCCCACGATCAACGCCTTCAAGCGCCTCGGCCCCGACACGCTCGCGCCGTACCGCGCCAACTGGGGCTACGACAACCGCAGTGCAATGCTGCGCGTTCCGCCGGAGCGCGGCGGCGGAACCCGCCTCGAAATGCGTCTCGGCGATGGCGCGGCCAACGCGTACCTCATGACCGCGGCGCTGCTCGCGGCCGGGCTCGACGGCATCCGTCGTGAGCTTGCCGCCCCGCCCGCGGCCGTCGGCTACAGCTACGAAGACGAGTCGCAGGCCGTGCTGCCGATGTCTCTAGGCGAGGCCCTGGATGCCCTCCGCGCCGACAGCGCCCTCATCGAGATGCTCGGTGGCGAACTCGTCGACGTCTTCGAAGTCATGAAGCGCGACGAGATCGAGCGCTACACCGCCGACGTGCCCGACCCGACGACGCGCGAGGTCACAGCCTGGGAGGTGCGGGAGTACTTCCTCGACCTGTAGGCCTCGCCTAGGGTGGGCGCATGCGCGAGCGTTCCGGGCAGTTCTGGTCTCAGCTGAGGCCGCTGTTGCTCTGGAATCTCACTCTCGTGCCTGCAATGGTGCTCTCCGCGGTGTTGACGTCGTTCCTGTTCACGCCCGCCTTGATGCCCGTCATGTTTCTGCTCGTGATCGTCGGGTGCTTCGCGGCATTCGCTGCGCACGCCGCGACGCTCCCGGTGAACCAGAATCCGCGAGGGCGCCGAGGGCTTGCCATCGTTCTGGGCGTGTCGCTCGCGATTGCTGGGCTCGCTCTTGTCGTCGTTGCGCTCTTGTTCCCGGCGCAATCGCTCGCGCCACTCGCGCTCGTTCTGGGCCTGGCATGGCTTCCCGGCGCCGCCGGTACCGCCTACAACCTGTGGCTGCGGCGTGCCGGTGAGCCAGCATGACGGGCGTGCTCGTCATCATCGGCGGGGTCGTCGCAGTCGTTCTAGGAATCTCCGCGCTCGCAGTGCCCAATGAAACGACCGATTCCTTCAAAGACACAGCGAGAAGTGCTGGCTTGCCAACCGCGCTCTACAACCCACGGCTCGTTCGATTCACCGCGATCCTGTTTATCGCCGCGGGTGTCGTCCTCGCGCTGATCGGCTGGTCGATGACGAGTTCTGGCCGCTGACATGCGGCTCCTACACTTCAGGAGTACGCGGGGGTCGCTTGGCCCACTAGGTGTAGTTCCTCGGGACGTTGTGAACGTATGAGGTGAGCGAAGACCTCCGGAACGATGTGGGTTACCACACTCACCATCGCAACCGGAGGTCTTCGTGTCTCACGCTAACGCCCTGCTCACCTCGAGGAGCAGGTTGAACTTGG
>CALRMP020000006.1:0-58515 GCA_943369205.1 Gulosibacter massiliensis
CCCCCCCCCGCGACTCGAGCACTTCGTCGAGAACGGCCTGGCGCTCTACCACCGGCGCGATGAGCCAGGAGTCGAGGCGACCAGCCGGCTGAGCCCGCACCTTCGGTTCGGCGAGCTGAGCCCCTACCAGGTGTGGGAGCGCGTCCAGCGAACGCTTCCGCCCGACGCCACAGCGAATCGCGCGAAGTTCTTGAGCGAAATCGGCTGGCGCGAGTTCTCGTACACGATCCTGTTTGCGCGGCCCGATCTCGCGCGCGTGAACTTCCGCCGCGAGTTCGACGCATTCCCGTGGGGCGCGCCCGATGCCGGACAGCTGGAGGCGTGGCGGCACGGCCAGACGGGCATCCCGATCATCGACGCGGGAATGCGCGAGCTGTGGACCACCGGCTGGATGCACAACCGGGTGCGCATGATCGTCGCTTCGTTCCTCACGAAGAACCTGCTCGTTGACTGGCGGGTCGGCGAAGAGTGGTTTTGGGACACCTTGGTCGACGCCGATGAGGCGAGCAACGCCGCGAGTTGGCAGTGGGTCGCCGGCTCGGGCGCCGATGCCGCGCCCTACTTTCGCGTCTTCAACCCAGCCCTGCAGGCCAGCAAGTTTGACGCTCGAGGCGACTATGTCAACCGCTGGGTTCCGGAGGCAGGCACCCCCGGTTACCCCGAGCCGATCGTCGATCTCGCGGCGTCACGCGCAGAGGCACTGGCCGCTTACGAGGCCGTGAAGGCCACGAAGGCCTAGCGTGACGATGAGAAGCCTCTCATCTACTCCTCCTTGTCATCTCATGCAGACCCGCGAGAGTCATCTCATCAGCAGAGCACGAGGCACGTAGCCCAGGGCTCCATCACAGCTTGGAAGGAACCTCTCATGGACGCAAAGAACTGGATCGCCATCGGCGCCGCCTCAGCCCTCGGCCTCGGCGTCATGGCAGCCGGAGCGGTCTCGACCGCCAACGCCCTGCCCCTCGTTGCCAACGCGACCAACGCCAACGTTCCCGGCATCTTGGTCGGCGACTCGGCTGACGACAACAAGGGCAACGCACTGGTCTTCTCGGTCTCGAGCGACAGTATCCTGACCCCCGACCCCACGAGCTCGACCGGCCCCTCGAGCTCGCCGAGCCCGTCGCCGACGAGCAGCATTGACTCGACGCCGTCGCCGGTGACCCCGGTGTCGACCGCCTCGCCGGTCACGCCCCAGACCCCCCCGACCCCGCCGACACCCGCGTCGCCGGTCAGCCCCGTGTCGCCCGCCACCCCGGCGAGCATCGACTCGGAAGACTAGAGCTCTCGACAGGGTCGGCACGTCTCGCCGACCTCCGCGCCCCGCACGGTTCATGCTCTGAACCGGGCGGGGCGCTGTCGTGTGCGCCCGGCGCTGTCGGCAGCGACGCGTCACCTGCGGCATACTCACTGAGGTGCGCAGCCCCCACCCCGTTCTCTTGGCGGTGCTCGCAATCATCTCGGTTCAGTTCGGCAACGCCATCGCCGGGTCGCTCTTCGCGCAGGTCGGGCCGCTCGGCGCCGCAGCCCTCCGACTCGGCTTCGCCGCACTGATTCTCGTCATCGTCGTGCGGCCGCGGGTGCGCGACTGGGATCGCCGCACCTGGCTGGGGGTCGGGATGCTCGGTCTGGGTTTGGCCGGAATGAACCTGCTGATCTATCAGGCGATCGCGAGCATCCCGATCGGTGTTGCCGTGACGATCGAGCTGCTCGGCCCGCTCGCGGTCGCGGTGGCGGGCACGCGCCGGTGGCGCGATGTGGGGTGGGTGGTGTTGGCGGGCGTCGGCGTCGTCGCTCTGTGGTTGAGCGGTTCGGGCGGCGATGCGAGCGCGGCGCTTCCTCTCATCGGGGTGCTCGCGGCACTCGGCGCCGCCGCGTTCTGGGCGCTCTACATCGTGGCGTCAGCGCGCCTCGGGCCGCGCGCTCGCGGAGTCGACGCCCTCGCGATGGCCATGGTGGTCGCCGCCCTCATCGTCGTCCCGCTCGGCGCCGCGCCCGCAGTCACGGCCGTGGTCATCGACCCGGTCTTGCTGCTCGTGTTTGCTGGCATCGCCGTGATGACATCAGCCGTGCCCTACGCCCTCGAGTTCATGGCGCTCAAGCGCATGCCGACGCGCGTCTTCGGCGTGCTCTCGAGCCTCGGGCCCGCGGTCGCGGCGCTGGCCGGCCTGCTCGTGCTCGGCCAGACCCTCGGAGCCCTGCAGCTCGCGGCCATCGCGGCGGTGGTCATCGCGTGCGCGGGTGCCGTGTCGACCTCACCTCGGGCGCCGGTCACGCCGCAGGAGGGCGAGCTCCCGGCCGCATAACGGCCTGAGCTGCGACCCGCACTCCGGCACTCGCAGCGGCAAGCACGTCGTCTCCGCCCGCCATCGCCGTGATGAGTCCTGCCGTGAAGGCGTCTCCTGCCCCGGTCGGGTCGACCGCGGTAACGGGAGCGACGGGCACCTCGCGTGTTGGCTGGCCACGGCGACCAACGATCACTGACCCCGCACCGTGGGTGAGAACAACCGTCGGCGCAATCTCCAACAGCGACGCCACGATCTCATCCGCGTCATCACCCCCGGCCAAGAGTCGACCCTCATCGCGGTTCGGCAACAGCACGTCAACGCCACTCAGTGCTGCGCGGAAGGCCTCGACCCCGTAGTCGGCAATGAAGCCCGCCGAGCCCGGATCGAGCGTGACGATCGCGCCGTTCCGATGAGCGCGCTCGATGAGAGCGGCGAGGTCGGCGGCGCTGAACGCATCGACGAGGCTGTAGCCCGTGAGGTGCAGCACGCCCGCTCCCGCGAGAATCTCGTCGCTGATGTCGTCGACGTGCAGCCCCGCGTTCGCACCGCGGTCGGTCAGCATCGTGCGCTGCTCCCCCTCGACGACGATCACGATCGTGCCGGTCGAGAGCGATGGATGCTCGCGCAAGTGCGGCATCACCCCCACGCCGCGCAGCACGGCCTCGTGACGCTCGCGATCACCCGGCCCCACGCACCCGACGAAGTCGACGGCCGCGCCGAGCGAGGCCATCCACGCCGCGGTGTTGGCGGCTGACCCGCCTTCGTGCCGAGAGATGTGCGCTGTCGTGTCGGTGTCGGGTCGAACCGGCCCTTCGGGCACCACGATGATGTCATCGATGACGTCACCGACAACGACCGCGCGCGAGGAGGCCACCGATTCTCTCGCTACCCGCGCGCTGCCCACGCCGTTGCGATGCGGCCCGCGACGCTCACGTTGTTGCGGGCCAAGTCGAGGTTGACCTCAAGACTGCGGCCCTCGCTGAGCTCAACGATGCGGCCAAGCAAGAACGGCGTGACGGCCTTGCCACGGATTCCTTGGACGTCGGCCTCGGCGATCGCCTGCGTGAGCACGCGATCGTGCTCCACGCGTTCCCACGCTTTGTCTGCCGGAATGGGGTTTGCCACGACGATGCCCTGGCGGTGGCCGAGCGCGTCGTGCGCCGCCATGACGTCGGCCACCTGCTCGGGGCTCTCGACGGCCCAGTCGAGCGTGAAGTCGCTCTCGCGCAGCCAGAAGCTCGGAAACACCGTGGTGCCGAGGCCGATGACGGGCACCGAGTAGGTTTCAAGCCGCTCGAGAGTTGCCCCGATGTCGAGCACGCTCTTGACTCCCGCCGACACAACGGTGATGGGTGTGACAGCGAGCGTCGACAGATCGGCTGACTCGTCGAAGGTCTCGCTCGCGCCGCGATGCACGCCTCCGAGACCCCCGGTGGCGAAGACGCGAATTCCTGCCTTGGCCGCGAGGTGAGCGGTTGCCGCGACCGTCGTGGCGCCACTCGCGGCACGCGCGGCAAGAATCGGCAGATCGCGTACGCTCGCCTTGGCAAGGTCGTCATCGGCGATGCGCCGGACCCCTTCGGCGTCAAGCCCGATGCGAGCCACCCCGTCGAGCACCGCGATCGTCGCCGGCGTGACTCCCTGATCCCGCAAGATGCTCTCGAACTCGAGGGCCGCTTCGTGGTTGCGCGGTCGCGGCAGCCCGTGACTGATGATGGTCGACTCGAGAGCGACGACAGGGCGGTGCCCGGCGAGCGCGGCTGCCACCTCGTCCGAGAGCATGAGGGTGGTCACCGCCCAAGGGTATCGGGCGACTCGACCGAATCTCCGTCGCAACTGTGGCGCGCCCGGAGAGACTCGAACTCCCAACCTTCTGATCCGTAGTCAGATGCTCTATCCATTGAGCTACGGGCGCATTGCTGACCGAAATCAGCGGTGGTTGCCTCGGCAACCTGGCCAGCCTACCAGCGATGAACTGGGGCGTGGAGCGGAGACGGAGGGATTTGAACCCTCGGACCCCTTAACGGGGTCTCCACCTTAGCAGGGTGGTGCACTCGGCCGGACTATGCGACGTCTCCTGGTGAAGCCATGCCAACTATAGCCGCCCGGCGACGGATGCTCGCGCTCAGTTGGCGACCGAGCAGGTGTACTCAGCCGCGGTCTGACCTTGAACACCATCAAGCACCTCGAGGGGTGCCGCCTCAATCGGGGGCAGCGTCGGCTCGGGCTCGGGTTCTGGCTCGACCTTTCCGAACTTCGACGGCACCTCGGGCTCCGGCTCGGGCGTCGGGCCCGCGACCGGTGCGTTCGGGTCAAGCGTCGATCCGACTCCGGTGTTGCCCGCCTCAAGAGCGAATCGCTCGTCCGAACGAATGCGGTCGAAGAGCGCCGTGGCCTCGCGAGTCAATGGCTGAACCTTGCCCAAGAACGGCTCGGCTGTGCCGTAACGGTTTGGGTACTGCACGAAGGTGATGTTCTCGGTAGGAACCTTGCGGAGTGCCTGCGCCATCGACACCATCGTGTCAAGGCTCGCGAGGCTCGACGAGAGTTGCATCGATGACGTGGCGACCTGCGCGATGCCGTAGAGCTTCGTGAAGTCGGTCAGCACGCCCTCGTTCTGCACCTTGCGCATGAGGGACGACAAGTAGACCTGTTGGTTGCTGATGCGACCAAGGTCGCTGCCATCGCCGACCCCATGTCGCGTGCGCAAGAAGGCGAGCGCAGAGTCTCCTTCGAGTGTCCAGTTTCCCGCCGAAGGCAAATCGAGGCCGGTGTAGCGGTCTTTGATCGGACCATCAATGCAGACCTCGACACCGCCTACCGCTGTCGAGAGCTGTGCCACGCCGTTGAACGAGATCGCTCCAGCGTAGGGAATAGGGAGACCCGTGAGCTTCTCGACCGCCAACACGACGCAGTTGAGCCCTCCGTACGACCACGCGACGTTAATGGGCTGCGCCGACATAGCCCCGGAAGATCGGCCGCCTTCGGGGTCGGGGCACGAGGGAATGGCGATAACCATGTCGCGAGGAATGCTGACCGCCACAGCAGACTGCTGGTCTTCTGCGACATGGATCAGAATGTTGACGTCGTTCAGGGTCGCGCCCGCACGAGCGCGTGAATCAACCTGGCCGGGCTCGTTGTCGATACCGACGAGCAAGACGTTGAAGCCGCCCTCCCACTCACCCACCGTGGGGATCACACGGGGCTCTTCGCCCTCGGCGGCGACGAGGTCGACGACATCGATGTTGGCGTTGAACTGGGCGACCGTGATGGCCGCGAGCGAGACGCCACTCACCAGAACAACCGCCATGGTGCCGCCGAGTACCGCAAGAATTGTCGTCCAGGCGCGCGATCGCTTCAAGCGACCGTGCCGCACCGGAGCGGTCGGCAATGAACGGGTGGTCCGATCTCTGATCGGTTCGCTCATACGTTCCCCCTAGGGCACATGCTGAGGCTGCCACGAGCGGAGGGCGTGGGATTCGAACCCACGAGACATTTCTGCCCACCAGTTTTCAAGACTGGCTCCATCGGCCGCTCGGACAGCCCTCCTTGGATATCAGTCTTCCATCCTAGCCGACGGGTCTGTGAAACCTCTGGCGGGGGCGGCTATGCATCTGCCGACAACCGCGGCGAGCATCCCACATCAAATGGTGGCGAGTGCCTTGGCGAGCCCGTTGTCGGTGTCACGCGCGGTGACTTCTGACGCGACAGCGAGCACGTCAGCAGGGGCCTGCCCCATCGCGATTCCGCGCCCGCCGTGCTGCACAGCCCAAGCGAGCATCTCGATGTCGTTGCGGCCGTCTCCGACGCAAATGACGTTCTCGCCCGCAATCTCGAGGGTCGTGCGCACGCGCTCAAGCGCGGTCGACTTATTGACGCCATCGGGAGCGATGTCGAGCCAGGCGGTCCAGCCGACGTTGTAGCTCACCTGGTGCAAGCCCATGAGCTCGACAACCGCGATGAACTCGTCCATCGCGTGACCGGGTGAAATGACGACGACGCGCGTCGCGGGCTCGGAACACAGTTGCTCGAACGGTACCTCTTCGCTGACTGCGCCGAGGGCTCCGTCAGGAAACCACCCGGTGTAGCGATAGAGGCCTGTTTCGTCTTCGACGGCATAGTTCGCGTGCTTCAAATGCGGCCGGATACGCGTGAGCACTTCCGTGGGGTCAAAGGTCTCGACGTGGTGACGTCGGTAGCCCATGGGGGCGTCGGGGTCGCGCTTGAGGAGAATGGCGCCGTTCGACGAGACCACGTAGGCCGGAGTGATGTCGAGCCGGTCGAGCACCGGCAACGTCATGGCGACCGATCGACCGGTCGACAGCATCACTTCATGACCCGCGTCGCGCAAGCGGTGCACGTGCGTGACGACTTCGGGCGGCAGGGTGCCGTCTTCGTGCAGCACGGTGCCATCGATGTCGAGGGCGATGAGTTTGCGCGGCGAGCTCACGACGGCACCTCAAGGGTCTCGAGGCCGCGGAGGTAGGGCCGCAATGGTTCGGGCACCACGACGGAGCCGTCGGCACGCTGGTGAGTCTCCAGGAGAGCAACGAGCCACCTCGTTGTCGCAAGCGTGCCGTTGAGGGTGGCCACGGGCGAGGTCTTGCCGCCCTCACCGCGGTGGCGGGTGTCGAGGCGGCGGGCTTGATAGGTCGTGCAGTTGCTCGTGCTCGTCAACTCGCGATACGCGCCTTGCGTGGGCACCCAGGCCTCGACGTCGAATTTGCGCGCTGCGCTCGACCCGAGGTCGCCGGCGGCCGTGTCGATGACGCGGTAGGCGAGACCCAGCGAGGTGAGCATGCCTTCTTGCATCGCCAACAGGCGCTCGTGCTCGGCCTCGGCGTCAGCGGGGTCGATGTAGCTGAACATCTCGAGCTTCTGAAACTGGTGAACCCGAATGATGCCCTTGGTGTCTTTGCCATAGCTGCCGGCCTCGCGGCGGTAGCACGTCGACCATCCGGCGTAGCGCAGGGGCCCGTTCGAGACGTCGATGATCTCATCGGCGTGGTACCCCGCGAGTGCGACCTCGCTCGTGCCGGTCAAGTAGAGCTCGTCGGCCGGTAAGTAGTAGATCTCGTCAGCGTGCGCGCCGAGAAAGCCCGTGCCGCTCATGATCTCTGGCTTGACGAGGGTGGGAGTAATGAGCGGCGTGAAGCCCGCATCGAGCGCCGTATCGAGCGCGTAGTTCATGAGCGCGAGCTCGAGCCGAGCGCCGACGCCGCTCAGGAAGTAGAACCGCGAGCCCGAAACCTTGACGCCGCGCGGCATGTCAATGGCCTGCAGCAACTCGCCGATGGCCAGGTGATCGCGCGGCTCGAAGTCGAACGTGGGCTTCTCGCCCACTTCGCGCAGCGTCACGAAGTCGTCTTCGCCCCCCGACGGCACGCCGTCGATGATGACGTTCTGGATGCTCCCGACCACCTGCTCGAAGCGAGCCTCCGCTTCGGTGGCCTCGGCCTGAGCTGCCTTGACGTCGGCGGCGAGCTGTTGAGCCTGCGCGACGAGCGCAGCCTTTTCGTCTTTCGGTGCCGACGCGACGGTCTTGCCGAAGGCGTTCTGCTCGGCGCGCAGCGTCTCGAACGCGGCGATGGCCGCGCGCCGGGAGACATCGGCACTGATGGCGTCGTCGACGAGCTCGACACTCGCCTGCCGAGCCTGTTGAGAGCGGCGAACAACGTCGGGGTCATCACGCAGCAACTGGGGGTCGATCACGGCTCTAGTCTGTCACGCGCCGGTTTGCTCAGGGGCTCGTCTGCCTCAGGGGTCGATGCTCTACTCTGACCGCATGAGCACCCCGGGTGTGGCGACGCAGCGTGACGGCGTCGCTGCCCAGCGCGACCGCGCGGCGGTCATCGTCAACCCGATCAAGATCGACGTTGCAGCGTTGCGCGCCGCGGTTGAAGCGCTCGAAGTCGACGCCGGCTGGGGCCCGTCGCTGTGGCTCGAGACCAGCGTCGATGACCCCGGGCAAGGGCGGGCTCGAGCCGCGATTGACGCGCGCGTCAGCATCGTCATCGCCGCGGGCGGCGACGGAACCGTGCGGGCTGTCGCCGAAGGCATGCTCGACTCCGGAATTCCGATGGTGCTCGTCCCGTCGGGCACCGGCAATCTGCTCGCCCGCAACCTCGGGCTGTCACTGGGCAAAGTTGGTGACGCGATGAGCACCGCCGCCTCGGGTGTTGACCACGCGATCGACGTCGGCATCGCCGAACTGACGCGCGACGACGGCCGCACCGAGCGCCACGCTTTCGTCGTCATGATCGGAATCGGCCTTGACGCCAAGATGATCGCGGCCACCAACCCCGAACTCAAGAAGCGGGTCGGCTGGCTCGCCTACGTCGAAGCCACGGCGCGCATTGTGCGCGACATCGACGCGGTGCGCGTGCACTACACCCTCGACAGCAGCGCCGAGCGCTCGGCCACCGTACACACGCTGCTCATCGGCAACTGCGGCTCGTTGCCCGGCGGCGTGCTCATGCTGCCCGAAGCCGAGATCGATGACGGACTGCTCGATGTTGTCGCGATGCGCCCCCGCAACCTGTGGGGGTGGATGCGCGTGAGCTACGCCGTCGTCTGGGAGAACGGCGTGCTGCAAAGGAGCAAGGTTGGCCGGCACATCTTGGCGGCCGATAAGCGCGTGCGGGCGCTCCGGTACTTCCAGGGCCGGCACATGACGCTGCGCTTCGACAACCCCGAAGAGTTCGAGATCGATGGTGAAGCGATGGGTCAGGTCACGGCGATCGACGTGCGCGTCGCACCGGCATCGCTCATCGTGCGCGTGCCGCGCGACTGACCGGCTGCGTCGCGACGAGCAGCGCTACGACGTCTCGGGCTCGCCCGTGAGGATCGCGCGCAACCAGTCGCGAGCATCCGTGAAGATGTCATCGCCGTATTGCGAGACGACCTCGATCTGGCGGGCATCGGCCCGGGGGTACGAGCCGAGGAAGATGACGTTGGGGCTGAAACGCCGAAGGCCCAGCAGGGCGTCGGCGACGCGCTCGTCGTGCACGTGACCGTCGAGGTCGATGACGAAGCGGTAGCGGCCGAGGGCGTCACCGATCGGGCGCGACTCGATGAGGCTCATGTTGACACCGCGCGTGGCGAACTGCTCGAGCATTTCGAGCAGTCGGCCCGGGGCGTCGTCGGGCAGTTCGGCGATCACGCTCGTCTTGTCAGCACCAGTGCGCGCGGGCAGCTCACGGCTGCGGCTCACGAGCACGAAGCGTGTCACGGCATTGGGGTTGTCGCCGATCGGCCCGGCGAGCTCGATGAGGTCATGCAGCTCGGTGATGCCCGGCGGGGCGATCGCCGCTTGGGCGGCCGAGTCGGCGTCGAGCAAGCTCACGGGCGCGGCGACGTTCGACGCGGCCGGAATGTGCCCGTGCGTGGGCAGCGCGCTTTCGAGATGCCGCCGGCACTGCGCGTAGGCGACGGGATGCGCGGCGATCACGCGCACGTCGGCCAAAGTCGTTCCCGGCCGAGCCACCAGCACGAAGTTCACGGGCACCAGGTATTCGCCGATGATGCGCAGGCCCGGAATCGTCGCGAGTGCATCTTGCGTCGCACTCACCCCGCCCTCGACCGAGTTCTCGACGGCGATCATCGCGCCGATACTGCGGCCCGCGACCACATCGTCGAGCGCTTCGCCGACGTTGCTGACACTGCGCCACTCGGCGCCGGCAGCGTCGGGCACCTGGCCCAGTGCGTGCCAGGTGAAGGTTCCGGCCGGGCCTAGGTAGCTGTAGACCCGGCTCGAGTCGGGATGCGCGCTCATGCTCGGCAGTCTATTGCCGAGCATCCACCCGCCCCGCTCGCATCACCCGGTGGTTGGATGGGCACATGAGCCGCGCCGGAACACCCGCCCAGCCCGCCGACCTCGTTGATGTGAGCGCACTGCTCGCGGCGTATGCCGACCGCGTGCCCGACCTCGACGACCCCGCACAGCGCGTCGTGTTCGGCACGAGCGGTCACCGCGGCTCGAGCCTCGACGGTGCATTCAGCGACACGCACATCGCCGCCATCACCCAGGCGATCGTCGAATACCGCGCCGCGCAGGGCACGAGGGGCCCGATCTTCGTGGGCGCCGACACGCACGCGCTGAGCGCCCCCGCGATGCAGACGGCGCTCGAGGTGCTTGCCGCGAACGGAGTCACCGCGCTCATCGATACGCACGACGACTTCGTGCCGACTCCGGCGCTCAGCCACGCAGTAATCCGGTTCAACAGTGACCCTCGCGAGCGCAGCTCGCTCGGCGCTGGCGCCGCGGGATCGCTTTCGCGATCCCCCCGAGCGAAGCGCGCGCAAAGCGACGGCATCGTCATCACCCCGAGCCACAATCCGCCGCGCGATGGCGGCTTCAAGTACAACCCGCCCCACGGCGGACCGGCCGACAGCGATGCGACCAACGCGATCGCCGCGCGCGCGAACGAGCTCATCGCCGCCGGCAACCGCGAGGTGCGGCGGCACGCGCAGCTCACGGCCGAGCGGTACGACTACCGCGAGCACTACGTGGCTGATCTGGCGAGCATCCTGAATCTCGATGCGGTTCGGGCGAGCGGGCTACGCATCGGGGCCGACCCCCTTGGCGGTGCGAGCGTCAATTACTGGGCCCTCATTGCTGAGCGTTACGGGCTCGACCTGACGGTCGTGAACCCCATCGTTGATACGCAGTGGGGCTTCATGACGCTCGACTGGGACGAGAAGATTCGCATGGACCCATCGAGCCCGAGCGCCATGGCGAGTGTGCTCGCGCGGCGCCACGACTTCGACCTGCTGACGGGCAACGACGCCGACGCCGATCGCCACGGCATCGTGACTCCCGACGCGGGCCTCATGAACCCCAACCACTATCTCGCCGTCGCGATCGAGTACCTCGTCACGCACCGACCCGACTGGCGGCCCGACGCGGCAATCGGCAAAACGCTCGTGTCGTCGACGATGATCGACCACGTCGTCGCCTCGCTCGGGCGAACGCTGTGGGAGGTTCCCGTCGGCTTCAAGTGGTTCGTGCCCGGGCTCATTGACGGCTCGGTCGCGTTCGGCGGCGAAGAGAGCGCGGGGGCAAGCTTCGTGCGCCACGACGGCACCGTCTGGACAACCGACAAAGACGGCATTCTGCTGGCCCTGCTCGCCGCCGAGATCACCGCCGTGACCGGGCGCTCACCCTCCGCTCTCTACGGCGACCTCACCGAGCGCTTCGGCGCACCCGCCTATGAGCGCGTGGATGCTCCCGCCTCTCCCGCCCAGAAGTCAGCGCTCAGCAAGCTCAACGGCGCGGCCATCACGGCCACCCACCTCGCGGGCGACGCCATCACGGCTCGCCTGAGCGAGGCGCCCGGCAACGGTGCCGCGGTCGGTGGCGTGAAGGTCGTCACCGAGCGCGCGTGGTTCGCCGCGCGCCCGAGCGGCACCGAAAACGTCTACAAGATCTACGCCGAGTCGTTCGCGGGCGAGGACCACTTACGCCAGGTGCAAGCCGAGGCGAAGGAGATCGTTGATGGCGCTCTCGCCTGAGCACGCCGCTCTGTTCGCGGAGTGGGACGCCCTCACCCCGGACGAGTTGCGCGCCCGCGGCAGCCTGAAGTGGAATCTGTTTCCGAACACGATCGGTGCGTGGGTCGCCGAGAGTGATCTCGGCACCGCGCCCGCGGTCACGCGCGCGCTGCATGCCGCCATTGACGACGGGCAATTGGGGTATCTGCCTCGAGCGCTCGGCGTCGAGATGGGCCGCGCCACGGCCGAGTGGATGCTCGACCGCTTCGATTGGCGGATCCCCGCCGGTCGCGTGCACCCGGTCGGCGACGTCATCGCCGGACTCGATGCCGCGATCGCGCACTACTCGCGGCCCGGGTCAGCAGTGATCGTTCCCACACCCGCCTACATGCCGTTCTTGACCCTGCCCGCGCGCCACGGTCGCGAGGTCGTCGAAGTGCCGATGGCGCTCAACGACGGCCGGCAAACGCTCGACCTCGAGGCGATTGACCGCGAGCTCGCGGCGGGGGCCGGGCTGATCGTGCTGTGCAACCCGCTCAACCCGGGAGGGCGGGTGTTCGAGCGCGCGGAGCTCGTGGCGCTCTCCGAGGTCGTGGACCGCCACGGCGCGCGGGTGTTTGCCGACGAAGTGCATGCGCCGATCGTGTTTGAGGGGGCGCGGCATGTTCCGTATGCGAGTGTCAGCGCGGCAGCATCCGCCCACAGCATTACGACCACAAGCGCGTCGAAAGCCTGGAATCTGCCCGGCGCGAAAGCAGCCCAGCTGATCACGACCAACGACGCCGACGAGCAGACCTGGAAGGCGCTCGGCCCCGGTGTGAGCCACGGCGCGAGCACGCTGGGCGTCATCGCCAACACGGCTGCCTATCGTGACGGTCGCGAGTGGCTCGATGCCACCGTGGCGTACTACGACGCCAACCGCCGACTGCTGGGCGAGTTGCTCGCCGATCGACTGCCCGAGGTCAGCTATCGGATGCCCGAAGGCACCTACATCGCGTGGCTCGACGTGTCACGGCTCGGCCTCGGCGACAAACCCGCCACGACGATTCGTGAGCGTGCGGGTCTCGCCGTGACCGACGGGCGAGCGTGTGGCGTTGCCGGCGTTGGCCACGTGCGGCTTATTCTCGCCACCCCGCGGCCGATCGTCGAGCAGATGGTCGACGCCCTCGTGCGCGCGGCTCAGCCTGCGTAGGTCGGAGCCGCAGGCAGGCCGAAGAACTCTTCGAGCGAACGCACGCCTGTTTCGTGCAGTTCGGTCGCGAGCTCGACCCCGACGTAGCGGAAGTGCCAGGGCTCGTAGCTGTAGCCGGTGATCGCCGTCATGTCGGGCTGGTAGCGAAGGTGGAACCCGAATCGATGTGCGTTGGCCGCAAGCCAGCGACCGTGATCGGTGTCGCCGAAACACGGGTCGAGGGCGCACACGGCGGGGAGTGAACTGATGTCGATCGCGAGCCCGGTCTGGTGTTCGCTGTGACCTGGCTGGGCACTGCGCACGTCGGCATAGTCTTGCCCGCGCGAGGCGACAATGTCGTTGTAGACCCGCACTTGAACGTTGTAGCTGCGGTAAGCGCTTTGCGCTTGAAGACGCAACCCGGCTTCGGCCTCGGCAGCGGCAAACAGCGCCACGGCGGCGTCGGCCGCCTCCTTGCGCAAGAAGGGTTCGTTCGCGAACGGCACGGGCACGCGAACGATGTCGTTCGGAGCATACGACTCGGGGTTGAGCGGTCGCAGCTTGTTGACGACGACCCAGATCGAGGCCGGGTCGTCGATCGAATAGCGACTCGCGTCGAAGGTCGGTGTGGGCGTCGGCGTCGGCGTGGGCGACGACGTGACAGTCGGAGCGGCGTTGGGCGTCGTCGGAACGGGGATCGGTTCACGGGGAGACGCACAGGCGCCCAGCACCACGACGGTCGCGACCGCGGCCAGGGCGCTCAGTCGAATGCGTCGGGTCACCGCACGAGCCTAACGCGAATCGGGAGGGCCCTTGGCGTCGCGGTGGGGTCACCAGCCCCGAAACGGCACGCGCTAAAGGTGCCTCTGATCAACCATTTCACACGAGTCTGGAAAATGCTTTGACATTCCAGACCGATCATGCGTAGTGTTCCCTCCAACGTGAGAGCGCTCTCACGACCACCACATGAGAGCGCTCTCACTCCCACCACCGTACACAAAGGAGTGACCGTGAAGCTTTCACGACGCAGCACAGCGACCGCCGCCCTTGCCGGCGCCGCCGCATTTGCCCTCATCGCCTCGGGCTGCAGCAGCTCGACCGAACCGGCCGAAGGCGGTGACATCACCCTCACGGTCGCCACCTTCAACGACTTCGGCTACACCGACGAGATGTTCGCGCAGTACGAAGCCGAGAACCCCGGCGTGACGATCGTGCACAATCGTGCGGCGACCTCGAACGACGCCCGCGACAACTTCTTCACCAAGCTCGGCGCCGGTAGCGGCCTCGCCGATGTCGAGGCCGTCGAGGTCGACTGGTTCGCCGAGATGATGCAGTACAGCGACAAGCTCGCCGACCTGTCGAGCGAGGAGGTCGCCGACCGCTGGGTCGACTGGAAGACCGCAGCGGCGACGGATGCTGACGGACGCTTGGTCGCCTACGGCACCGACATCGGCCCCCAGGCCGTGTGCTACCGCGCCGACCTGTTTGAGGCCGCCGGCCTGCCGACCGACCGCGACGAGGTTGCGACGCTCCTCGAAGGCGACTGGGACCGCTACTACGAGGTCGGCCAGCAGTATGTTGACGCGACCGGACGGGCGTGGTTCGACTCGGCCGGCGCCACCTACCAGGGCGTCGTGAACCAGATCGTGTTCGCCTACGAAGAGGCTGACGGAACCGTCATCGCCACCGAGAACCCCGAGGTCGAAGAAGCCTTCACGTCGGTGCTCGAAGCCAGCTCGACTCTGTCGGCCAACCTGAGCCAGTGGAGCGACGACTGGTTCGCCGGTCTCTCGAACGGCGCCTTCGCGACGATGCTCTGCCCGGGCTGGATGCTCGGCGTGATCTCGGGCAACGCGCCTGACGTCACCGGTTGGGATGTCGCCAACGTCTTCCCCGGCGGCGGCGGCAACTGGGGTGGTTCTTACCTGACGGTTCCGGCCCAGGGTGCCAACATCGAGGCCGCGACGAAGCTCGCCGCGTGGCTCACCGCACCCGAGCAGCAGATGAGCGCGTTCGCCGCTGCTGGCACCTTCCCGAGCCAGGTCGAGGCGTACGAGTCGGCTGAACTCCAGGCGGCCACCAACGAGTACTTCAACAACGCACCGGTCGGCGAGATTCTGATCGAGCGCTCGCAGGCGATCGGCGTCGCGCCGTTCAAGAGCGTGAAGTACTTCCCCATCAACAACGCGCTGCAGAACGCCTTGACCCGCGTTGACGTTGACGCATCGCAGAGCATCGAGGAGTCGTGGGAGCAATTCGTCGCTGACGTCGCGGCGCTCGGCTAGCCACACACTGCACGACCCGGGGCCGCTCTCCTTCTTCCAGGCGAGCGGCCCCGGCCACACGAACCCTTGAAGACCATCGTCGTTCACAGGAGAACCACCATGTCGAAGACCGAAACCGGCGCGACCACGCCGCGAACGAAAGAGCGATCGGTTCGTCGAATCGCCTTGTCGCAGAAGCTCTCCCGCTGGGACGTCAAGGTCTCGCCCTACCTCTACATCTCGCCGTTCTTCATCCTCTTCGCGATCACCGGCCTTTTTCCGCTCATCTACACAGCGTGGGTTTCGGTGCACGAGTGGAATCTCATCGGCGGCCAAGGTGACTTCGTCGGATTCGACAATTTCGCCTTCGTGCTCTCGAACCCTCCGTTCTGGATCGCACTCCGCAACACGTTCTCGATCTTCCTGATCTCGGCCGTGCCCCAGATCGCCTTCGCGTTGCTCATCGCCGCGGTGCTCGACCGCAACATTCGCGCCAAGACGTTCTGGCGCATGAGTGTGCTGCTGCCCTACGTCGTCGCCCCCGTCGCGGTGACCCTCATCTTCAGCAACATGTTCGGCGACCAGTACGGGCTCATCAATAACCTGCTCACCGACATCGGCCTGGAGCCCGTCGGCTGGCACTCCGAGGTATTGCCGAGTCACATCGCGATCGCCACCATGGTCAACTTTCGCTGGACCGGGTACACGGCCCTCATCTTGCTCGCCGCCATGCAGGCCATCCCGCGCGACTACTACGAAGCCGCCATGATCGATGGGGCGGGCGTCGTGCGCCAGTTCTTCTCCATCACGATTCCGCAGCTGCGCCCGACCCTCATCTTCGTGATCGTTACCTCGACGATCGGCGGCTTGCAGATCTTTGACGAACCCCGCCTATACGACTCGGCCGGCCAGGGCGGCGCGAGCAGCCAGTGGATGACCATCACGATCTACCTGTACAACCTCGGCTGGGGGCAATTGAACTTCGGCCGAGCCGCCGCCGTGGCCTGGCTCCTCTTCCTCATCATCATCCTCGTGGGGCTACTGAACGTAGCCATCACCCGCACGATTGCGAAGGCATCATGACTGGCACCGGACTACTCGAGCGCCGCCCAGAGCGGCGGGTTGATGAGAACGGCCGCCGCCGGCGGCGCCGCGGTCTCGAGAACGGGCAGCGGCCCGGATGGATGGCCTACGGCTTTCTCACGGCGATCATGCTCGGGTCGATGTTTCCCCTCTACTGGTCTTTCCTGATTGGCTCGGGCGACGCCTCGACCATCAACCAGCAAGACATCGTCTGGTAGCCGGGGGGCAACTTCTTGACCAACGCCGCGGCCGTGCTCGAGAGCGACAGCGTCAACTTCTGGCGTGCGATCGGCAACTCGATCATTGTCTCGACAGTGGTGTCAGCATCCGTCGTCCTGTTCTCGACTCTCGCGGGGTTTGCGTTCGCCAAGCTTCGGTTCCGCGGTCGCAACGGGCTCCTGATCTTCGTGATCGCCACGATGGCCGTGCCGACGCAACTGGGCGTCGTGCCGCTCTTCATCGCCATGAGCCAGTTGCAGCTCGCCGGCACGCTCTGGGCCGTCATCTTGCCCGCGGTCGTCAGCGCGTTCGGCGTGTTCTGGATGACGCAGTATCTCTCGCAGGCCCTGCCCTACGAGCTCATCGAGGCGGCGAGGGTCGACGGAGCGAGCATGATCCGCACCTTCTGGTCGGTGGCGTTGCCCGCCGCTCGGCCTGCTGCCGCGATGCTGGCGCTGTTCATCTTTATCGCCACCTGGACGAACTTCTTCTGGCCCTTCATCGTGCTCGACCGGCAGAACCCCACGTTGCCCGTGGCGCTCTCGCTGCTGCAGAGCAACTACTTCGTTGATTACTCGGTCGTGATGGCCGGCGTGATCTTGAGCACGATCCCCCTGTTGATCTTGTTCGTCGCCGCCGGCCGCCACCTCGTGAGCGGCATCATGCAGGGAGCCGTCAAGGGATGACCGCCCACACCACCACGTCGCGCGCGACGATTTCTTCCGCGCGCCCCCTGCCCGCCGACTTCTTGTTCGGCGTGGCGACCGCCGCCTACCAAATCGAGGGCGCCACGCATCGAGACGGTCGCGCCGACTCGATCTGGGATGCGTTCAGTCGCGTTCCGGGCGCCGTCGTCGGCGGCGAGAGCGGGGAGCGAGCGTGCGAGCACTACGACCGCTACCGCGATGACGTGGCGCTCATGAACGAGTTGGGCGTGCAGGTCTATCGCTTCAGCACGTCGTGGGCACGCGTGCAGCCGGATGGCCGCACCGCGAACCCCGCTGGGCTCGACTTCTACAGCCGACTGGTCGACGAGTTGCTCGCGGCTGGCATCACGCCGTGGCTCACGCTCTACCACTGGGATCTTCCGCAAGCGCTCGAAGACGAGGGCGGCTGGCCTGCGCGCGACACCGCTGCGCGATTCGCCGACTACGCCGCCGACGTGCACGCGGCGCTCGGCGACCGTGTCGACAACTGGACGACGCTCAACGAGCCCTGGTGCTCGGCGTTTCTCGGCTACTTGAGCGGTGAGCACGCGCCCGGTCTCCACGACCCGCAGGCCTCCCTCGACGCCGCTCACCACTTACTGCTCGGACACGGTCTCGCCACCCAGCGGCTGCGTGAGCTCGGACGCGACCTGAGCCTCGGTATCACGCTCAACATGACGGTGCCCGACCCCGTGAACCCCGCCGACCCTGCTGACGTCGACGCCGCTCGACGTATCGACGCGCAGCACAACCGGCTCTTCCTCGATGGGATCTTCCGCGGCGCGTACCCGACCGACCTGCTCGCCGACCTCGACGCTCGGGAGTTGCGCCTGCCCGTGCTCGATGGTGATCTCGCGGTCATCTCGACGCCGATCGACGCCCTGGGCATCAACTACTACCACGGCGATGCCATCAGCGCCCGACCTCCCGCGAGCGACACCCCGTCGACGGTCGCCCCGTCTGAGCGCGTGAAGCTGTCACCTTTCCCCGCGGGCGACGGCATCTACACGCATTCGCGTGGCCTGCCGACCACGGCAATGGGCTGGGAGGTTCAACCCGAGGGCCTCACGCGGCTGCTTCTGCGGATCGATGAGGAGTACGCGAAGCCTGCGGGCGTCACGCTCTACGTCACCGAGAACGGTGCAGCCTACACAGACGTTGTGGCCGACGACGGGTCGGTCGACGACGTCGAGCGGGCCGCATTCTTGAGTGCGCACCTGAGCGCTGTCGCCGATGCGATTGATCAGGGCGTGAACGTCAAGGGCTACTTCTACTGGTCACTCATGGACAACTTCGAGTGGGCGTGGGGCTACGACAAGCGCTTCGGCCTCGTGCGCGTCGACTACGAGACGCAACAGCGCACCGTCAAGACCAGCGGTTCGACCTATCGCGCCATCATCCGAGCGCGCGACCTCTCGGCAACCGCTGGCTAGGATTCCCCTCATGGCAGTCGAGGGCGCGCGATGACGACTCGGCCTGCGGCGACCCTGGAGATGGTTGCCGAGCGGGCGGGAGTCTCGCGCGCGACCGTGTCGCGTGTCGTCAACGGCTCGCCGCGCGTCACCGTCGAGACCGTCACCGCGGTGAACGCCGCAATCGCCGAGCTCAACTACACGCCCAACCGCGCTGCTCGCTCGCTCGCGAACCGCCGATCGATGGCGATCGCCCTGGTGATTCCCGAAGACACCACACGCTTCTTCGGCGACCCCTACTTCGCAGCGATCGTGCAAGGCATCTCGACCGTGCTCGACAGCACCGACTACGTTCTCAATCTGCACCTCGCCAGCTCGACCGGCTCGTTCGAGAAGACCGTCTCCTACCTCTTGGGCGGCAACGCGGACGGTGCGCTCGTGGTCTCGCATCACTCGGGCGACCACGTGCTCGCCGAGCTGGGCTCGAGCATCCCCGTTGTCTTCGGTGGCCGTCCGCTGAATCCAGCCTCCACCGACAGCTACTACGTCGACGTCGACAACGCCATTGCGGCCGCCGACGGCACGCGCTTCCTCATTGAGCGCGGTCGTCGACGCATCGGCACGATCGCCGGGCCCGACGACATGCCCGCCGGCATCGACCGGCTCGCCGGGTGGGAATTGGCGCTGACGGATGCGGGGCTCGAGTCGACCGCCATCGCCCACGGCGACTTCACTCTGGCCGGGGGCATTCGCGCCACGCGCGAGCTGCTCGACGCCCACCCCGACCTCGACGCGATCTTCGTCGCGAGCGACCTCATGGCCATGGGCACCGTGACGGTGCTGCGCGAACGCGGCATCGCGGTGCCCGACCAGGTTGCCGTCATGGGCTTCGACGACTCGCCCGCGGCGCTGGCCAGCGAGATTCCCTTGACCACCGTGCGCCAGCCGTCGGTCGAACAGGGCGAACGCATGGCGCGTATTCTGCTGAACTTGCTCGACGGAGAATCCGTTCCCCACCGGCACATCATGCCCACCGAGGTGGTCGTGCGCGAGAGCGCCTGACGCTACCGTTGTCTCATGAGTAAAGGCCGCGCCATCGTCGCCTCGATCTTTGTCGCGCTCGGCGCGATCGCCTACGGCGCCTCCCCGATCGACATCATCCCCGAGGTCATCTTTGGGCCCTTAGGCCTGGCCGATGACGCCGCGCTTCTCATTGGCGCGGGCTTCGCCATCTGGAAGATGCTGTCGGGTCGCAACCCCGCACCGCCCGCACCACCACAGCAGGCCCCGCCCGTCGCCGAACCGCCCCACTGGGAGCAGAAGGCGACCGAGTAGGGTTCGACCATGAGCCTCACCGTCACGCACGAGCCCGACGCCGAACGATACGCCGCTTTCGACGGCGACGAGCTACAGGGCTGGATCGTCTACGACCGCGTCGGCACAACGATGCGACTCCTGCACGCCGAGGTTCCGCCGATGATGCGCAACAAGGGTGTGGGCGGCGAGGTCGTGCGCGCGATTCTCGACGACTTGCGGGTGTCGACGACCGACCGAGTTCAGCCGGTGTGCGGATTCGTCGTCATGTGGATCCGCCGGCATCCCGAATACGCCGACCTCACGACGCGCTAGTCGCCGACGCCGCGATCGCGGGCCGCAGGCCTACAGGCGAATCGTTCCCTGGTAGCCCTCGCCAGCGTCCGGATCGCCCTCGGTCTGGATGACGCCGAGGTCGCCGTCGCCGGGAATCGGCGCTGGGGCGGGCAACATCGTCTGTCGGTCGAGTTCGAGGGCCGCCTCGTGCCGCGTGGGGTTGAAGACCTCATCGCCGATGCCGACGAGCCCACCGCCCGAGCCGCCGCGGCGCGACGCGTCACCGCGCAGGTCGATCCAGCCGCGGCGCTGCGCCAGTGCACCGAGGCCGACGATGCCGAGCACGATGAGCGCCCACCCCCACCACTCCATCAGTCCAGCCTAACCCTCGGTCGCGGAGGAATGCTCAGTCGCGCAGCGGGAGCACGATGGGGCGATCGGATGCTCCCACTCGGTGAATCTGAACCTCGAGCCCGTACGCCCGCCCGACCCGGTCGGCCGTCATGACCTCGGCGGGCGACCCGACCGCGTCGAGCCGACCGGCGTCAAGCAGCGCAATGCGATCGGCGTAGGCACCCGCGAGCGAGAGGTCGTGCACCACAACGACGACCGCGCGGCCGACCCCCGCGAGCTCACGCGCGAGGCGCATGACATCTTCCTGGTGCCGCAAGTCGAGGGAGGCGGTCGGCTCGTCGAGAAAGACGACGGGGGTGCGCTGGGCGAGCACGCGCGCGAGCGACACGCGGGCTTGCTCGCCACCGCTGAGCGTCGTGAACCGTCGCCCGAGCAAGTGCGCGATGTCGGTCGCTTCGATCGCCTCGAGCACGGCGGCTTGATCATCGGCGAGCTCGGCGGTGCGGATCCACGGGCTGCGACCCATCTGGACGATCTCGAGCACGCGGAACGGAAAACTCACGACGTTTGCCTGCGACAGTACGGCGCGGCGGCGCGCGAGTTCGAGCGGGCGGTACGACCCGATCGGTCGACCGTCAAGCTCGACCGTGCCCGCCGCGGGGGTGAGGTCGCCGCTCAGCACCGAAAGGAGGGTCGACTTCCCGGCACCGTTCGGGCCGACGAGCGCGAGCACCTCGCCCGCTCGCACCTCGAGGTCGATGCCGCTGAGAATCTCGCGATCGTCGCGCCGCACGCCGACACCGCGTGCCGTGACAATTGCCGACGCGGGCGCGGCGCTCATGCCCACCCTCCGCTGCGTCGACGCTGCCGGTAGAGCAGCCAGAAGAAGAAGGGGCCACCGACGAGCGAGGTCAGCATGCCGATCGGCAGCTCGGCGCCCGGCACGAGTGTGCGCGTCATGAGGTCGGCGAGCACGAGCAGCGCCCCACCGCCCACGGCACTCGCAAGAATCAGGCCGCGGTGCGCAGGGCCGATGATCATGCGAATGATGTGAGGCACGACGAGCCCGACGAACGCGATGATGCCCGTGAACGCGACCGCCACGCCCGTGAGCAAAGCGACGAGCACGATCGAGACCACCCGCAGCCGTTCGACGTTGACGCCGAGGTGCCGCGCGTTGCGCTCGCCGAGCGACAGCAGGTCATACCGACGCGCGAACGAGAATGCGAGCAACACCCCCACGACCGTCACGCTCGCGACGATCGCCACTTGCGACCACAGCGAGCCAGCGATCGAGCCGAGCTGCCAGAACACGATCTGCTCGCGGCTCGCGGTGTCGGCCACGAAGAGCACGAACGCGATGCCGGCCTGGGCAATCGCATTCACGGCGATACCCGTGAGCAACAGGGTGACCACTTCGGTGCGACCGCCTGCGCGCGAGACCACATAAACGAGCAGGGTTGCCACGAGGCCGCCAGCGAAGGCGAAGAGCGCGATTCCGGCTCCGCCGAGAACGGATGCGCCAAGCACGATCGCGGTCGCGGCACCCAGAGCGGCTCCCGACGAGACACCCACAACACCGGGCTCGGCGAGGGGGTTGCCAAAGATCGCCTGCATGACGGCCCCGGCCACGGCGAGCGCGGCTCCGACGAAGAGGGCCATCACGATGCGCGGAAAGCGCACGACCCAGAGCGTGCTCTCGACAATGGGGTCAGTCGGTGCCCACGCCGTGTCGATGCCCATTGCACGCAGCAGCGAGCCAGCGACTTCGGTCGGCGTGATCGGCAGTTGACCCGTGATCGCCGACAGCACGACTCCGCCGACGAGTAGGCCGGTGAGCAAGAGGATGAGCGCGAGCGCGCGCGACCGTGACGTCATCGAACCAGCCTCACGGCACTCGCTCGAGCCACGCGGTCGTCGAGAACTTTGACTCGACGAGCGCTTCCGCGCGCGCGAGTTCGTCGGCGGTGAGCGTGGAGTCGGTGAGCCCGTACTGCCCGCGGAAGGTCGCGACGAGTCGCTCGATGACCTCGTCGCGCGGCAAGCCGGTCTGCGACTTGAGCGGGTCAACCCGCTTCGCGGCACTCGCGATGCCCTTGTCGCTGAGCTTCTCGCGCCCGATGCGCAGCACCTCGGTCATGCGCGCGCCATCCATGTCGTAGGCCATCGTCACGTGGTGCAGCACGGCACCCGCGCCGAGACGCTTCTGCGCCGCGCCGCCGATCTTGCCGAGCGGACTCGTGATGTCGTTGAGGGGTTGGTAGCTCGCATCGATGCCGAGCCCGCGGAGGCCCTGAATGACCCAGTCATCGAGAAAGGCATAGGAGTCGGCAAAACTCATGCCCTGCACGAGTTCGATGGGTGCATAGAGCGAGTAGGTAATCGCGGAGGCGGGTTCGATGAACATGGCGCCGCCGCCCGAAATGCGCCGAACCACCTCGAAGCCATACTTCTTCGCGTTCGCCGCATCGACTTCGTTCTTGACGCTTTGGAATGACCCGATGACAACGGCGGGGCTGCTCCACTCCCAGATGCGCAGGGTGGCACCGCGGCGGCCCTCACCGACCTCCTCTGACAGCACTTGGTCAACGGCCATCTGCTGCAACGGTGCGAGGGCGGGGCCTCGCAGCAGTTGCCAGTCGTAGTCGGTGAAGCTTGTTGCTCGGGCCAGCGCGCGGCGCAGAGCCGTGGCGACGGCTTCGGGGCTGAAGCCGAGGAGAACGGCGCCGGGCGGAAGGGCATCCCGAATCGCAGTCGTCAGAGCGGCGCCATCGGTGTCGACGGGCAGGCCATTGACGGCGGACTCGATCTCCGCAATCGCGTCGTCGGGCTCGACGAAGAAGTCACCGGCGAGCCGAAAGCCGCTGATGCGACCGTCGATCTCGGCGAGGTCGACGACAACGAGCTTGCCGCCCGGCACCTTGAATTCAGCGTGCATCGCCTCGCTGTGCATAAGGTCAACCTTAGTTGGCGGTGGCGACCGGCCGATCGGGGTCGGCCGCGTACTGCGACCACGAGCCGGGGTAGAGCCGGCCCGGAGCGAGACCGACCTGTTCGAGGACGAGCAGGGTGTGGCACGCGGTGACTCCCGAGCCGCAGTAGCTGATCACCGGGCGGTCTGCGGCACCGAGCGCCATCAGGCGACCGCGCAGAGTGTGGCCATCGAGCAGCGTTCCGTCGGCGGCCAGGTTGTCGCGGCACGAGAGGCTCGCCGCGCCCGGAATGTGGCCAGGGCGAGCATCCACCGGTTCGGTCTCGCCGCGATAGCGGTCGATGGTGCGCGCATCGAGCACGAGCGCTGTGCCATCGGCAGCGGCGGCCTGGGTCGCGTCGATCGTTGCGAGCACGTCGGAGGGCCACGGGCGTTCGGTGAAGGATGCTGCGCTCACGCCGCGCGCCGCGGCGCCGGTCGTCGCCGCCTCGACCGTGCCGGTCTCGAGCGCCTCGCCCGCATGCGCCCGCTGCCACGCATCGATGCCGCCATCGAGTACGGCGGCGTCGAGCCCGAGAGCTCGGAGCATCCACACCAGTCGCGCGGCGATCACTCCCCCGGCGTCGTCGTAGACCACGACCGTCGAGTTGTCGCTGATGCCTGCTGCTGTCATGCCGCGCGCGAAGACGCTGGGCTCGGGTAACGGGTGCCGGCCTGCCTCGGGTGACGGCGGGCCCGCGAGCCAGCGGTCGAGGTCGACGAACACGGCGCCCGGCACATGCCCAGCGGCGTGCGCCTCAGCGCCGGAGCGACCATCGAGGTACCAACGGGTATCGACGATGATGACCTTGTCGGTGCCCGTCGGCGCGTTGCCGGTCGGACCGGTGCCAGTCGCCGCGGTTCCGGCGCGCAGCCGGTCGAACTCGGCAACCGTGAGGAAGGGGGCGAGGGCGGGGCTCATGGCGACCAGCGTAGGGTGCGGACATGGATCCGATCGCGCTGAACCTATCTGTGATGGCCGACTACCTGCTCGCGCAAGCGGCCGAGAGTCCTCAGCGACGTGCGTCGCAGCGTATCGACCTCGGTTACGAACAGTTGCGCATGACGGCGATCGGCTTCGCCGAGGGCGGCGAGCTACCTGAGCACAAGAATCCGGGCGAGGCCGTGCTGCAGGTTGTGCGTGGGCGCATCCGCCTGACCGACGCAACTCGCTCGATCGAGGTCGAGGCAGGCACGCTCGCGCGCATCCCGAACGGCGTGCACAGCGTCACGGCGCTCGAGCCGAGCGTCATCGTGCTGACGGCGATTGCGCTGGCCGCGACTACCTAGGCGCCCGCAAACAGGCGGCTGTTGAGCCAGGCGATCAGGTCAGCGCGCACGTCGGCCTGGTTGGTCTCGTTGAAGACCTCGTGACGGGCTCCGGGGTAGACGATGAGTTCGACGTCGCTCAGCTCGCCCTTGCGGAGGTAGGCGTCGGCGAGTTTCTTCGCGCTCTTCTCTCCGCCCAAGGGGTCGTCGTCGCCGACCATGATGAGCAGCGGCAGGGGTGGCTGCACTCGACGGGGGGTGCCGAAAAGGCGTAGACCGTCGGCCAGGCCGAAGAGCTGCAGCACTTTGGCGTCGGTCGTGAGCGGGTCGGCGGCGAACGCCGCGGCAACCGCAGGGTCGCGGCTGAGCCACTCGGCTCCCGTGGTGCCGAGGTGCTTGTGGCGATGGTTCAAGTCGCCGCCGTACATGTCGAGCGGCGTGCGATAGGCGGTGCCCGTGAGCACCGCGGCGCTAAAGGGATGACTGCTCTGGCTGAGGAGGTTCTGAATCATCAGCGAGCCCCATGACTGGCCGAGAATGGTGACCGGCAGTCCCGGATGCGCAGCCTTCGCCAGCGCGGTGAGCTCGAGCAGATTCTTCTGGGTTGCGCGCAAGCCGCCGACGCCGAGCTTGCCGATCTTGCTGAGGTCGCCCTTCCAGTACTCCACGCCCGTCGCGCCATGGCCACGATGGTCGTCGGCCCAGACGACGTAGCCCGCGGAAACCAACTCTTGAGCGAGCACCTCGTAGCGCAGCGCGTGCTCTCCGAGGCCGTGGACGATCTGCACGATGCCCTTCGGCTTGCCCGGTGCCCACACGTAGTAGTGCACGACAACTCCGTGCTCATCGGTGAAGGTGTGGTGCTGACGCTCGGCGGTGATCTTCGGCATGGATGCCCTCCCGGGGTCGATCATAGGCGCGAGGCATTCATTAGCCTTGCTCATGAGCTATGCTAATGACATGAGCAAGACGACGACTTCACCCGCCGACAATACGGAAGGTATCGACCTCGACGACCAATTGCGCATGACCATCCAGCGTCTCGCTCGTCGAATCCGGGCCGAGCGCGCCGGCGAGAGCATTAGCGACACACAGTTGGGCGTGCTGTGGCGCCTGCGCAAAGACGGCGCCAGCACTCCGGGTGAACTCGCGGCGGCCGAACGCGTCAGCGCCCCCTCGATGAACCGCACGCTCAATGCGCTGGAGGCAAGCGGTTTCGTACGCCGCGACCCGAGCGACGACGACGCCCGCAAGGTGCGCGTCAGCCTGACCCCGAGTGGCGATCACATAATCGTCGAAACGCGCCGCTTGCGGCGCCAATGGTTTCACGCTCGGCTAGAAGAGTTGACCGCGACTGAGCGTGCCGCGCTCGAGGCCGCCCGGCCGGTGCTTGATCGCTTGGCCGACTCGTGAGTGCGATGTTCCGCTCGCTCGCGGGTGTGAACTACCGCATCTGGTTCGCCGGGGCACTGATCTCGAACATCGGCACCTGGATGCAGCGCACCGCCCAAGACTGGTTCGTCTTGACCGAGCTCACCGACAATGATGCGGCAGCCGTCGGGATCACGATGGCGCTGCAGTTTGGCCCCGCTCTCGTGATCGGCCCCTTCGCGGGCATCATCGCCGACCGCATGCCCGGCCGGCGCCTCATCGCCATGACGCAGAGCGCGCAAGCGCTGCTGGCCCTCGCGCTCGGTCTCATCATTGTGCTCGGCGTCGCTGAGCTCTGGACGGTCTACTTGCTCGCCCTCGGGCTCGGCATCGCCAGTGCGATCGATGCGCCCGCGCGTCAGACCTTCGTCGGCGAGCTGGTCAGCAAGGAGGGGCTACCCAACGCGGTCGCCCTCAACTCGGCATCGTTCAACACCGCACGCCTGATTGGTCCCGCTGTCGCCGGGCTGCTCACGGTTCTCGTCGGTGCCGGGTGGGTCATCTTGATCAACGTCGTCACCTATGCCGCGGTGCTCGTTGCACTCGCGCTGCTGCGCGGTGACGAGTTGTATCCGATGCGAAAGCAGGGCCGCGGTCGCGGTCAGCTGCGAGCGGGCATCCAGTACGTGACGAATCGTGGCGACCTCGTGATGGTGTTCACCATGATCTTTCTCGTCGGCACCTTCGGCTTCAACTTCGCCATCTTCACCGCCACAATGGCACGCGTTGAGTTCAGCCGAGGGGCGGCCGACTTCGGGTTGTTGTCGTCGATTCTCGCGATTGGTTCGGTGACGGGTGCACTCATGTCGGCTCGGCGCGAGCGCCCGCGGCTACGCGTAATCGCCCTTGCGGCCCTCGGCTTCGCGGCATCGATGGTCGCGGCGGCCCTCATGCCCACATTCGAGCTCTTCGCCCTCACGCTGGTTCCGGTCGGGTTCTTTGCGCTCACGATGATGACGAGCGCAAACGGCTATGTGCAGACCACGACCCGCTCGAGCATTCGCGGTCGCGTGATGGCGCTCTACTTGACAATCTTCGTTGGCGGAACACCCATCGGCGCGCCACTGCTGGGCCTCGTCGCCAACGAATTCGGCCCGCGCTGGGCTGTGGGTGTGGGCGCGTTCGCCGGACTCGTCGCGGCACTCGTCGCGGTGATCTGGATGCGCGCCACACGTAATCTGCGTATTCGTCGTCACCCCGGCGATGACCCGTGGTGGCGACTGCGTTTGCGCTACGACGGCGATGGCTACTCGGCCCGAATGCGCGACCTCGATACGGCAACCACCGAGATCGCGATCATCGAGGCGGGGGCGCGTAAGTCGTAGCCCGCGCTACGCCTCGCGCGTGATCTCGACCCTTACGAAAAGCTTCGAGCTTGAGGGGCCGGCGTAGACGCCGCGCAACGGCGACACGTCGCGGTAGTCGCGACCGCGGCCCACGATGACGTGGCGCTCGAGAATCTCGATCGCGTTGGTGGGGTCGTAGCCGTGCCAGGCGCCGTCGAACCACTCGACCCAGGCGTGCGACTCGCCCGCGACGGTCTGACCGACCTCGGCATCGGGCACCGGGTGCAGGTAGCCGCTGACGTAGCGGGCGGGGATTCCCGCGGTGCGCAGGGCTCCGAGCGCGAGGTGAGTGATGTCTTGGCAGACGCCGCGCTTCTGCAGCCAGGCCTCCGCGGCGGTGGTGTGCACGCCCGTGACTCCGGGCATGTACTCGACCTCGGCGTGCAGCCAGTCGCAGATGGCGCGGGCTGCCGACTCGGGGTCGGCCGACGTGCCCGCGAGGTCGCGGGCGCGCTCGGCGACTTCGTCGGGCGGGGTCGTGAGCCGGGTCTGCACCGTGCTTTCGACGTGGTGCACGGTGCGCTCGACGAGGTCGGCGAGAGCATCCCAACTCACGGTTCCGGTGGTGGAGGGGCGAGCGCGCAACTCGACAAGACTGTCGGAGGTGAGACTCAACTCACGGTGGTGCGCCAGCTGCTCGAAGGCGGTGACGCGCGTGCCGAAGTAGTCGACGTAGTGGTGCTGCGACGACGTCGGGCTGATGTCGAGGTGCGAGTAGAGCACCAGTTGCCCGTCGCCGCTCGCCGGCAGCATGCGCGCCTCGTTGTACGACGCGGTGACTTCGCCTTCGTAGTGAAAGCCCGTGATGTGCCGAACACGCAATCGGTTCATAGCTTTTCGGCCACCCAACTCGGTGCCGCGTTGGTCGGGAAGTAGCGCTGCCGCACGGCTTCGCTCGTGGCGCTTGTGGCCGACTGCACGGCGTCCATCTGGCGCTGCAGGTCGTCGAGAATGTCGCCGATCGGGCGGTACTCGAGCTCACTGCGAATCTGCCCGAGCTGGCGCAGAGCGTCGTCACCGATTCCGGCGCGGTCGGAGCGCGGTTCGATGTCGCGCAGGCACTTCTCGGCACGCGTGACCGCGAAGAGAATCGAGCGCGGAAAGAGACGGTCGAGCAGCAAGAACTCGGCGGCGTTCTTCGCGCTCGGAACCCCGCGGTAGGTGCGCAAGTAGGCCTCGTAGGCGCCGACACTGCGCAGAATCGTGGTCCACGACGGGCCCGAGGCCTCGGTGAGCGAGCGCGTGGCGAGCAGGCGCGCGGTCATGTCGGCGCGTTCGAGCGAGCGCCCGAGTGTGAAGAACGAGTAGGCCTCGTCGCGGCTCGTCGCCGACTCGACGATGCCGACGGCGAGCGCCGAACGCTCGCGCACCCAGCCGAAGAACTCGTGCACCTTTTCGGGTGCGACCTTGCGGGGCATGCGCGCGCGGGTGGTGTTGAGCACCTCCCACAGCTCGGTGTTGACGACTTCGCGCGCGCGCCGGGCGTTCTCACGAGCGGCACCGAGCGAGTAGGCGATCGATGCAGGATGCGAGCGGTCGACCGCGAGAATGCTCAACACGTCGGCCCGCGTGAGCACGTGGTCAGGGCGCGCATCGCTGCCCATGACGCTCAGCAGCGAGCGGCACGCGGTGTCTTCGTCGATCCACGGGTCTTCGAGGAGCAACTGCAAATGCACGTCGAGAATGCGCGCAGTGCCGTCGGATCGCTCGACATAGCGGCCGATCCAGAACAAGCTCTCGGCGATTCGGCTCAGCATCATTCGGCCCCCCTCGAAACTGCGGGAGCGCCATTGCTCGTACATTGCTGTTGTTGCTGTTCTTGCGCGCGACGCGGGTCGTCGGCCGGATTGTGGTCGGGCACGTGCGTCACTTGGTCGTAGATGATCGGAATCGACTGGGTGACCGTCGCCTGCTCGGCAACGATGCCCTGCACGTCGTGACTGTCAGACACCATCGGCAATTGGCCAACGACCCAGGTGTCTTTCGAGCCTCCGCCCTGGCTCGAGTTCACGACGAGCTCGCCTTCGGGCAAGGCCACGCGAGTGAGCCCACCGGGCAGCACCCAGACGTCACGACCGTCGTTGACGGCAAAGGGGCGCAGGTCAGCGTGGCGCGGGCGCACGCCTTCGGCGACCAAGGTCGGAATCGTCGAGAGCTGTACGACCGGCTGAGCGATCCAGCCGCGCGGGTCGGCCACGAGGCGCCCGCGCAAGGCGTCGAGCTCGTCGCGACTCGCCGCCGGGCCGACGACGAGGCCTTTGCCCCCCGAGCCGTCGACGGGCTTAACGACGAGTTCGTGCAATCGGTCGAGCACTTCCTCGAGAGCGCCCGGGTCTTCCAGGCGCCAGGTGTCGACGTTGGGAATGATGGGCTCTTCGTTGAGGAAGTAGCGCACGATGTCGGGCAGGTAGGTGTACACGAGCTTGTCGTCGGCGACCCCGTTGCCGACGGCGTTCGTGATGGTCACATTGCCCAGCCGAGCGGCGAGCATGAGGCCAGGGGTGCCGAGCATCGAGTCGGCGCGGAAGGTCAGCGGGTCGAGAAACTCGTCATCAACGCGGCGATAGATCACATCGACACGCCGCGGGCCCGCGGTCGTGCGCATGAAGACTCGTCCGCCCGCGCAATAGAGGTCGCGCCCCTCGACGAGCTCGACGCCCATGAGGCGTGCCAGCAGCGTGTGTTCGAAGTAGGCCGAGTTGTAGACACCGGGCGTGAGCACGACGACCGTGGGGTCGTCGACTCCGCTCGGGGCGGATGACCGCAATGCGTTGAGCAACTGATTCGGGTAATCGCCCACGGGGCGCACGCGCATCGACACAAACAGTTCGGGCAGCGTCTGCGCCATGACGCGCCGGTTCGAGATCACGTAGCTCACGCCGCTCGGCACGCGCACGTTGTCTTCGAGCACCCGCCAGACGCCGTTCTCATCGCGAATCAAGTCAATGCCCGAGACCTGAATGCGTACGCCGTTGGCGCTCTCGATTCCGGCGGCCTCGCGGTGATAATGGCTCGAACTCGAAATGAGACGCGCGGGAATCACCCCGTCGGCGATGCAGCGCTGGCTTCCGTAGACGTCGGTCAAGAACGCCTCGAGCGCTCGCACGCGCTGGGCAACCCCCGACTCGAGGTGGCTCCACTCGGCGCGTTCGATGACGCGCGGAACAGCATCCAGCGGAAACGGCCGCTCCTCGCCCGCAAAGTCGAAGGTCACGCCTTGCGCGAGGTAGCTCGACGCGAGCGCCTCAGTGCGACCGCGCAACTCATCGGTGCTCATCTGGGCCAGCGCGGCGTGGATCTGCCGGTAGGGCAGCCGAACCTCGCTGTCGGGAGCGAACATCTCGTCGAAGGCAACGGCGGAACCCGAACGGGCGGCAGACGCCGCGTACCCGTCGAATAGGTCGGCCATTGCGTCAGCCTAGTCGCGGCGTGTTGCGGCGATGTTTCGTGGGGCGCGGATGCTCACGCAGCCGACTTCGCCAACTGCACCTCGAACCGCTCAACGACGTCGCGGTGGCACAGCTCGGTGGCCTCGGTGGTGGCTGTTGCCGCTCCCGCCGCGACGCCTGCCCGGAAGGCGGCGGCGAGAGCGTGACCCTGCGCGAGGCGCAAAACGAGTGCCGCCACGAAGCTGTCGCCCGCGCCCACGGTCGAGCGCACCTCGATCGGTGGCGACTGGAGGTGCGTCACAGCGTCGGCGGTGACGAGCACGGCTCCGTCGCCGCCGAGCGTCAGGGCGACGACCTCGGCTTTGCCCTCGCCGACGAGCTGCTGCGCGGCCGCGGTCTTCTCCTCGATGCTCAGCACGGGCGAACGGACGAGTTCACCGAGCTCACGGCCCGAGGGCTTCACGAGGTAGACGCCCTCATCGAGCGCCTCGGCGAGCGCCGCACCCGATGCGTCAACGATGCACCGCACGCCCAGCGCCTTCGCGCGACGGGCGATGCGCGCATAGAAGTCGTCGGGAATCCCCGGCGCAAGCGAGCCGCTCGGCACGACGTAGCCGCCAAGGTGCATGGCCGCCTCCGTCGCGTCGAGACACCGCTGCCACTCGGCCTCGGCCATGTGCGGCCCCTGCAGCACGAAGCGAAACTGCTTGCCGGTCGAGGTCTCATCGATCGTGATGTTTTCGCGCGTGGTCTCAGCGATGGCGATGCCGCGGCCGATGATTCCCTCGGCTTCGAGCAACTGGCGGTAGGCCTGCCCCGTGGGGCCGCCCACCGCGTAGATCGCGGTCGAGTGCCCGCCGAGCCGCTCGATCACGCGACTGACGTTGACACCCCCGCCGCCCGGGTCGACGCGGCTGGGGCCGCAGCGCAGCTTGTGTTCGGGGCGCACGAGCTCGGTCGTCGTACTGATGTCGAGCGCGGGGTTGACCGTGAGCGTGACGATCGGGGCGGGTCGTGCGGTGGTGTCGACCATGGCCCCAGCGTACGAGGGTCGCGCCGAAGCACCTAGGGAGCGGCGGCGTAGGCGCTGCGAATCTGCGGCTGTGCGTCGGCGGCGAGCTCGGCGTGCGTGGCCACAGCCCACTGCGGCCGCGAGCCGGCCAGCGACCACGCGGCCTGCACGGCGGCACCGCGGGCGACGTACTCCCCCGGCTCGGGAACGACGACGGGCAGCCCGAATACCTGGGCGGCGATCGCGCTCACCGCGGGGTTCCGCGCCGCGCCCCCGATGAGCACGACCCGCGTGGCGGGCACCCCGAGCGCGGTGGTCGCATCGAGCCCGTCGGCCAAGCCACACAACATGCCCTCGATGACGGCGCGGGCGAGATTCTCACGCGTCGTGCTCGCGAGCGTCATGCCACTGAGCGTCGCCGTCGCATCGGGCAGGTTCGGTGTGCGTTCGCCCTCGAAGTAGGGGCGCAGCACGAGCCCTGCGGCCCCCGGCTTAGCGGCCAGAGCGAGCCGGGCAAGCTCGTCGTGGTCAACCCCCAACAGGCGCGCCCCCGCGTCGAGCACGCGCGCGGCGTTGAGCGTGACGACGATTGGCAAGTGCGATCCGGCTGCGTCAGCGAAGCCCGCGACCGTGCCACTGACGTCGCTGACGGGATGCTCGCTCACGGCAAACACCGTTCCACTCGTCCCGATCGACACGACCGCATCACCCGCGCGCGCCCCGAGCCCGAGCGCGGCCGCGGCATTGTCTCCGGCGCCCCCGGCGATGAGGAGGCCGGGCTGCGACCTCGGCAGCTCGGGAGTCACGGCATCCATCGCCACCGACTCGCCCGCAGCGAGCACGCGGGGCAGCACCACCGCTGACGCTTCTGCTGAACCCTGACGATCGGCACCCGCGACCCGCGCCGGCCGACCGAGGGCGAGCTCGAACAACCCCAGGTCGTACTCGCCCGTCGTCGCCGAGAAGTAGGCCGTGCCGCTCGCGTCGGAGGCATCGGTGATGAGCTCGTCGAGTACGGGCCCGAGCGGGCTCTCGCCGACGGGCCCGTAGCCGCGCAGGCGCCAGGTCAGCCAGTCGTGCGGCAAGGCGACGGCCGCGATGCGTGCGGCGAGCGCGGGCTCGTGATCGCGCATCCACCGCAGTTTCGTCGCCGTGAACGAGGCGACCGGCACGACTCCCGTGCGGCGCGCGTACTCGGCCGCGCCCACCTCGGCCACGAGGTCGGCGGCGGCACCGGCCGAGCGCGTGTCGTTCCACAGCAGGGCATCGCGCACGACGCGGCCCTCGACGTCGAGCGCGACGAGCCCGTGCTGCTGGCCGCCGATCGAGATGGCCTCCACGTCGTCGAGCCCGCCCGCTTGGTCAACCGCGGCAATGAACGCGGCCCACCACGCGGCGGGGTCGACCTCGGTGCCATCGGGATGCGGCGCACGCCCCACCCGCACCGTCGCCCCCGTCGCGGCATCGACGATCAGCACCTTGCAGCTCTGCGTCGAGGTGTCGACGCCCGCGACAAGCGTCATTGTCAGCGGGCACCCATGAGGTGCTCGGTCGCGAGCTGCTGCAGGTGCACGAAGCCGAAGCCGCGACCGTTGAAGTACGAGCCGGAGTCGAAGTTCTCGTACGCGCTCGCGTCGGCAAGCAGGTCGTCGACCGTCTCGCCAGCACCGAGCGTCGGCTGCGCAAGCTCGTCCACGCGGGCCGCGGCGAGCGCCGCCTGCACCTCGGGGTCGGCGCGGAACGCCTTGGCGCGCTCCTTCAGCAGCAGGTAGGTGCGCATGTTCGCAGCAGCCGACGCCCAGACCCCGGTCTCGTCTTCGGTGCGGCTGGGCTTGTAGTCGAAGTGGCGCGGGCCCTCGTAGGCACGGCCTCCGCCCGGGCCGCCGTTTTCGAGCAGGTCAACGAGCGAGAACGCGTTGTGCAGGTCACCGTGACCGAAGACGAGGTCTTGGTCGTACTTGATGCCGCGCTGGCCGTTCAAGTCGATGTGGAAGAGCTTTCCGGCCTCGAGCGCCTGGGCGATGCCCGCCGTGAAGTTGAGACCCGCCATCTGCTCGTGGCCGACCTCGGGGTTGAGGCCGACGAGGTGCGGGTGCTCGAGCGTCTCGATGAACGCCATGGCGTGGCCGACGGTCGGCAGCAAGATGTCGCCGCGCGGCTCGTTGGGTTTGGGCTCAATCGCAAAGCGAATGCCATAACCCTTTTCGGTCACGTACTGCGTCAGCAGGTTGACGGCCTCGCGGTAGCGGGCGATCGCCGAGCGCACGTCTTTCGCGGCGTCATACTCGGCGCCTTCGCGGCCGCCCCACATGACGAAGGTGTGGGCGCCGAGCTCGGCAGCGAGGTCGAGGTTGCGCAGCACCTTACGCAGCGCGAAGCGGCGCACGGCGCGGTCGTTCGACGTGAACCCGCCGTCTTTGAATACGGGCGCGCTGAACAGGTTGGTCGTGATCATGGGCACCTTGAGTCCCGTGGATGCTGACGCAGCAAGCAAGCGATCAATCTGCGTGCGCCGCTCGGCGTCGGTCGAGCCGAACGCAAAGAGGTCGTCGTCGTGCAACGTGAGGCCGTAGGCACCCAGCTCGGTGAGCTTCTCGACGACGTGCACGACGTCGAGCGGCGCGCGGGTGGGCCCGCCGAACGGGTCGGCGCCGTTGTAGCCGACGGTCCAGAGGCCGAAGGTGAAGTGGTCGGCGGGGGTCGGCGTGAGGGCCATGGTCGTCTTCTTTCTGCGCTGAAAGGTATATGTTGTGAAGCACAACGTATCACCGCCCGGCGCGTCGCGCCAGACTGGACGCATGGTGACCTCTCGAGCAGCGACGGATGCGAGCCGAGTGCGCCAGCACAACCTCGCAGCCGTGCTGCAGTTCGTGCACCAGCACCGCGGAGTCACCCGCGCCGACCTCACCCGCGCGCTCGGGCTCAACCGCTCGACGATCGGCGATCTCGTCGCGGCCCTCGCCGAAGCGCACTGGGTCGACGAGGTCGACGACGCGCCCCGCGAAGGCGTCGGCCGGCCGAGCCCGCGCGTCGTGCCGCGCACCGACCGACTCGTCGCGGCGATCAACCCCGAGCTCGACTCCGTCGAGGTCGCCCTCGTTGCGCTCGGCGGGCGCGTGGTCGCGCGGCAGCGGGTGGTGATCGACTCGCCCACGGTCGACCAGGCGGTGAGCATTGCGGCGCGGGTGGTCGGCGAGCTCGCGAGCGAGCATCCGTCGTCCCGTGTGGTGGCGGCGGGCGCAGCGATTCCCGGACTCGTGCGCACCGACGATGGCGTCGTGCGTTTCGCCCCCCACCTGGGCTGGCGCGAAGAAGCTTTTGCCGAGCCCCTGTCGCGCGCGCTCGGCGTGCCGGCCTTCGCGGCGAACGACGCGCAACTGGGCTGCCGCGCCGAGCTCGCTTTCGGCGCCGGTCTCGGCACGCGCACCCTGGTCTATCTCAACGGCGGAGCGAGCGGCATCGGCGGCGGCATCGTCATGGGCGGCCAACTCGTCGAGGGTCGGGATGGCCACGCCGGCGAATTCGGCCACCTCAGCGTCGACCCGCTCGGGCCCGTGTGTGCGTGCGGTGCCCGCGGGTGCCTCGAGGCCGTCGTGTCGCGCGCGCACCTCGTGGCGACGCTCGGCCTCGAGCACCCCGACGACGCCGAACTCGAGGCCGCCCTGAGCGCAGCGGATTCCTCGATCACCGACCCCATCGTGGCTGACCAGTTCGCGGCGCTGCGCATCGCGCTGCGCACGATCGCCACGATGGTCAACCCTGAACTCATCGTGCTCGGCGGGTATCTCGCCACGCTGTGGGCCGCTGCGTCGACGGATGACCGTCGCACCGTGCTCGCCGAGGCGTTGCCCGCGATCGCGGCCGGAGTGCGGGTTGAACCGGCAGCTCTCGGTTCATCACGCCTGTTGATCGGAGCGGGCGAGCTCGCATGGGCCCACGTCGTGGGCGATCCCCTCGCGGGGTAAGCAGCCGCGAGGAGCAGCCTCAGTCGCGCGGCTCGAATCGCAGCGGCGGATACGCCTCCGCGACGAGCGCGCGCAGCTGCTCGAGCGTGCCGCGCAGCCCGAGGGCGCGCGCCTGCACGAGCACGTTGCCGAGGGCGGTGGCCTCGACGGGTCCGGCGAGCACGGGCATGCGCGCGCGATCGGCGGTCAGTTGGCACAGCAGGCTGTTGAGTGCCCCGCCACCGACGAGGTGGATCACGCCGACCTCGCGATCGGCCAAGCGGCCGGCGTCGCGGACGGCCTCGGCGAAGGCCGCCGCGAGGCTCTCGAGAATGCAGCGCGCCATCGCGGCGGGCGTGGCCGGCACGGCGTCTCCCTGTTCGACGAGCACCGCAGCAATGCGCCCCGGCATGTCACCCGGCGGCAGAAAGCGTTCGTCGTTGGCATCGAAGACCGGCACGGGTTCGCTGACGGCGGCTGCGTTCACGAGCAATCGGCCCAGGTCGACCGGGCCCGACTCGGCCTCCCACGACCGAATGGTCTCGCTCAACAGCCACAGCCCCATGACGTTGTGCAAGAACCGCACCCGCCCATCGACGCCGCCCTCGTTGGTGAAGTTGGCCTCGCGACTGTCATCAGTGATCACCGGATGCTCAAGCTCCAGCCCCACCAACCCCCAGGTTCCGCAGCTGATGTAGGCGGCGTCGGGCCGCGTCATGGGCACACCGACGACGGCCGAGGCCGTGTCGTGGGATCCGACGGCCGTGACCTTCACTCCCTCAGGCGCGGCCAGGTCGGCACCCATCGCTTGGGTCAGCGGCCCGAGATCATCGCCCGGGCGAACGAGCTCGGGGAACACCCGGCGCGGCAGCCCCACCCGCGCGATGAGGGAGTCGTTCCACTCACCCGAGCGCGGGTCGAGTAGCCCCGTCGTGGAGGCATTGGTCGCCTCCGCGACTGAGCGGCCGGTGAGCCAGAACGCGACGAGGTCGGGGATGAGCAGGAAGCGGTCGGCGGCCGCGAGTGCGTCGCCCTCGGCGGCGAGCTGGAAGACCGTGTTGAACGGCAAGTGCTGCAGGCCCGAGGCCGCATAGAGCTCGTCGGGCGGAACAACGGCATGCACGGCGGCGACGCCGCGAGCCGTGCGGTCGTCGCGATAGTGGAAGGGGGCGCCGAGCATCCGGTCGCCCGCCATGAGCGCGTAGTCGACCGCCCATGAGTCAATGCCGATGCTCGTGATGCGCGGGTCTTCGGCAAGCGCCGCGCGCAGCCCCGCCATGATGTGCCCGCGAAGCGCCTCGATATCCCAATGCAGACCTCCTGCACGCTTGACGGGCCCGTTCGGAAAACGTGCCACCTCGACGATCTCGAGCCGGTCGGGGCCCACGACAGCGCGCATGACCCGACCGCTCGTGGCGCCGAGGTCGACCGCGGCAACGTGATACTCGGTCACCGCAAAAACGCCGCCGCAACACCCGCGTCGACGGGAATGTGCAGGCCGGTGGTGTGCGAGAGGTCAGGGCCCGTGAGCACCGCGACCGCGTTCGCCACGTGTTCGGGCAGAACCTCACGCTTGAGAATCGTGCGCTGAGCGTAGAACTTTCCGAGGTCGTCTTCGGCCACGCCATAGGTCGCAGCACGATTGGCGCCCCACCCGCTCGCGAAGATGCCCGAGCCGCGCACGACCCCATCGGGGTTGATGCCATTGACCTTCACTCCGTGCTCGCCCAGCTCGACCGCGAGCAAGCGAACCTGATGCGCCTGGTCGGCCTTCGTCGCGGAGTAGGCAATGTTGTTGGGCCCGGCGAACACCGAGTTCTTGCTCGAGATGTAGATGACGTCGCCGCCGAGACCCTGATCAATGAGCACGCGCGCGGCTGCTTTCGCCACCAAGAACGAACCCTTGGCCATGACATCGTGCTGCAGGTCCCAGTCGGCTTCGGTCGTCTCAAGCAGCGGCTTGCTGAGCGACAGGCCCGCGTTGTTGACGACGATGTCGATGCCGCCGAACGCGAGCACGGCATCCTGGATGCCCTGCTCGATCTGTGCCTGATCGGTCACGTTGACCTGCACGCCGATCGCGACGTCGGTCGAGCCGAGCTCGGCCGCGGCGGCTTGCGCTTTCGCGAGATCGAGGTCGGCGATGACGACGCACGCGCCCTCGGCCGCGAGACGCGTGGCGATGGCCTTGCCGATGCCGCTCGCCGCACCCGTCACGAAGGCGACGCGCGTGGCGTGGCTCTTCGGCTTCGGCATGCGCTGAAGCTTCGCCTCTTCGAGCGCCCAGTACTCGATACGGAACTTCTCGGCATCGCTAATGGGCGTGTAGGTGCTGACCGACTCGGCGCCGCGCATGACATTGATGGCGTTGAGGTAAAACTCGCCGGCCACGCGCGCCGTCTGCTTGTTCGCCCCGAAGCTGAACATGCCCACGCCGGGCACGAGCACGATGAGCGGGTCGGCCCCGCGCATGGCTGGCGACTCAGGGGTCGCGTGCTTCGAGTAGTAGGCCGTGTAGTCGGCGCGGTACGTCTCGTGCAGTTCTTTCAGGCGCTGGATGCTCGCCTCGACACTCGCGCCGGCCGGCAGGTCGAGCAGCATCGGCTTGACCTTCGTGCGCAAGAAGTGGTCGGGGCAGCTGGTGCCGAGCTCGGCCAAAGCCGGGGCCTTCGTCGAGGCAATGAAGTCGAGCACCCGCGCGTCGTCGGTGAAGTGCCCGACCATGGGGCGGTCGTGGCTCGCGAGGCCGCGAATCGTGGGCGCGAGGGCCGCGGCCTTCGCGCGGCGCTCCTCGGCCGGCAGCGCCGCAAACTTCGCGCGCGGCTTTCCGAACGGCGCCTTCGCTCCCTTCGCGTCGAGGTAGGCCTGCGCGGTGTCGATGATCCACCGGCTGTTCTTCTCGCACTCGGCGCTCGTCTCGGCCCACGCGGTGATGCCGTGCCCGCCGAGAATGCAGCCGATCGCCTGCGGGTTCGCGGCCTTGATGGCGGCGATGTCGAGGCCGAGCTGAAAGCCCGGTCGGCGCCACGGCACCCAGACGACCTTGTCGCCGAAGATCTTCGTGGTGAGCTTCTCGCCGTCTTTCGCCGTCGCAATGGCGATGCCGGCGTCGGGGTGCAGGTGGTCGACGTGGGCCGCATCCACGAGGCCGTGCATGGCGGTGTCGATGCTGGGTGCCGCGCCGCCGGTGCCGTGCAAGCAGTAGTCGAACGCGGCGACCATCTCGTCTTCTCGGTCGAGGCCGGGGTAGACGTTCACGAGAGCGCGCATGCGGTCGAGGCGTAGCACCGCGAGCCCGCGCTCGGTGAGCGTGCCGAGGTCGCCCCCCGATCCCTTGACCCACAGCAGCTCCACAGGCTCGCCGGTGACGGGGTCGGTCGCGCTGCCCTTCGCCGAGGTGTTGCCCCCCGCGTAGTTCGTGATGTGGGGCTCGGCGCCAAGACGGTTGCTGCGGGCGATGAGGTCGTTCTGGGTGGTCATTACGTCACTTTTCTGAAGTCACTACGGGTTACGGAGCAAGAGGAATGGCGCCCTGTGCGGGCTGGCCGAGCACAACCGGGTCCAGAAACCAGACGTCGTAGGGTCGTTCGAGAAGGTCAGCGTTGAGTTCGTTCAAGCGCGCCAGCGGGGCGCCCGCCGCATGGGCGTCGAGGTCCGCGCGAGTCGTCCACCGCTCGACCATGACGACCGTGTCGCCACCCTGTTCGAGGTGAGCCGCGTAGAGCTCGCACCCCGCTTCGTTGTGCACGAGCGGAGAGACCTCACGAAACGACTCAATGACCTGCGGGCCCTTGCCGGGTTTCGCGGTCAACACCGCGACGACAACAAGTGACACCGATCACACCTGGCGGAAATCGATGCCAAGCAGGCTTGCTGCGGCTTTGTAGTCGGCCGCACGGTGGCCGATCGAGAGCGACCAGTGGTGGCCGATTCCCGTGGCGCTCCACTCGTCAACCCACTCGCCCGGGTCACGCCCGAAGTCGACGCGGCTCGTCGTGTTGCCGATTGCCAACAGTGGGCCCGGTACCACCGTGCCTTCGGAGGCAATGAACGAGAGCCCACCATCGCGATCTTGACCGAGACCCAAGAGCGTGACGGGGCCCTGCTGAACGTCGAACTCGACGCTCACACCCCACCCACGCTTGCCGTGGAAGACTCCCAGACCACGAAGCAGGGGGTCGCGCGAACTGACCGCGAGGTGCGCCGGGCCATCGTGGCCCATTTCGACGACACCGTCTTCGAAGTTGAGCGCCTGGATCTCGCAGAACGATCCGCCAGCACCAACCACTTGGGTCGCGAGCTGCGCCACGGTCGTGCGCAGCTCGTATTCACCGGTGGCCGGGATGCCGCGTGCCGTGAGAAGCGATGCGCCCAAGATCATGCCGGCACCGAGTCGCTCGTGTTGCTCGCCGTCGAGACCCCGGTGGTAGTACGCCAGGCTGTCGAGCTCGAAGTCGTCCACCAGTCGGTCAAGTCCGACCGACACTTGGGCGCCCCAGGCAAAGTCCTCTTCGACAACCGTGTCATCGAGCGTGAAGATCTCGCGGGCGAGGTCCATGCGCGCCCGTGTCTCTGCCTCGGTGACCTTCTCTACGCGAACGCGCAAGTCATCGAATTCGAGAACCTCAACGTGCGAACCGAACGTCACGGGCAACAGCGTGAGGTCAGTCGAGACGTCGAGCATGCCCGGGTAGACGTGACCCATCAGTCCGTGGCGGGCGTGACGCAGTGTCGCGCGAACGTGCGCCGCATTGATCCACTGCTCGATGCGTCGCCACGCGGGTTCGTGCGTGAGGTGACCCGAAACCGAGCGGAACGGGATGCCCGCCCGACGGAAGACATTGCCCACTTCGGGCACCGAGCACTGACCGCAGTAGGCAAGCCACGCACCCGTGTCGAAGTTCGCGTGATCCATTTTCTCTGACGGTTGCATGTCGATTACGAGCACGGGAGTGTTCGAGCGCTGAGCAATCGGAAGCACCATCGACGACGTCAAGTAGGTCGTGAGGAACATGACGATGAGATCGCAGTCGGCGGCGCGCAGTTTCTCGGCTGCCGCTGCTCCTTCTTGAGCATCAGAGATGAAGCCCACGTCGATCACGTCAGCGTCCATTGCTTGGAACTGCTGCGAGACGTACCGTGAGCTCTCTTGCAACTGAGGCAACAGCGTGGGGAACTGGGGCCAGTAGGTTCCCAGACCGCCAGCGACCAGGCCAATGCGCGTCTTCCGCCGAACCTTCGGGCTCAACAGTGTCGAAATGTCAGTCATCAGGCTCCCCATCCCGCTTGGGTGCCGCCGACTCGTTCGGCGACGATGCGATCACGGTATCCACTGGCCGCGTAGGCGGCCATCGGGTCGGGCGGCAGGCCGCGCGACTCGCGCCAGGCGGCGAGGTCAGCGCGAACATCCGTGTAGAAGGCGTCCATGAGGATGCCGTTCGCCGCCAGCACGTCGTTGGCGCGCTGCGCGGAGTTCAGGGCCTCGCGATCGATCAGCAGAGCTCGCGCGGTCATCTCTTGCACGTTGAGTACGCTGCGAATCTGGCCGGGAATCTTTTCTTCGATGTTGTGGCACTGGTCGAGCATGAAGCCGACATCGCTGCCCTCGTCATAGCCACCACCGCGAACCACCTCGACCATGATGCGGAAGAGCTGGAACGGATCGGCGGCCCCCACGATGAGGTCATCGTCGGCGTAGAAGCGAGAATTGAAGTCGAACGAACCGAGCTTGCCAAGACGCTGCAGTTGCATGGCGATGAACTCGATGTTGGTGCCCGGCGCGTGATGCCCGGTGTCGAGGCAGACCATCGCGCGGTCTCCCAACGCGGCAACCTGCGCATAGGCCGTTCCCCAGTCGGGAACATCGGTGTGATAGAACGCTGGCTCAAAGAACTTGTACTCGAGCACGAGACGTTGCTCGTCACCGAGCCGGGCGTAGATCGTCGCGAGGCTCTCGGCGAGCGCGTCTTGCCGACGACGCATGTCGTCTTGTCCGGGGTAGTTCGTACCGTCGGCGAGCCAGATCTTGAGGTCGCGCGAGCCCGTCTGGTGCATGATGTCGATGCACTCAACGTGGTGATCGATCGCGCGTTGGCGTGCCGCGGGGTCAGACGCGGCGAGCGATCCGAACTTGTATTCCTCGTCTTGGAACGTGTTCGAGTTGATCGTGCCCAGAGCAACGCCGAGGCTCTCAGCGTGCGTTCGCAGGGCCGTATAGTCGTCGACCGTGTCCCACGGAATGTGTAGCGCTACCGACGGGGCAAGGCCCGTGTGGGCATGAACCTGGGCCGCATCCGCAATCTTCTCGAAGGGGTCACGCGGTGTGCCGGGCGTGCCAAAGACGCGAAACCGGGTGCCGGAGTTGCCAAAGGCCCAGCTCGGAAGCTCAATGGCCTGGCGCTCAAGGTGCGGCGCGACGTCGGGAAAACGTAATTTCATTGTTCGATCTTTCGGGATTCCGCGGCATTAACTGCGGCCAGCTGCTGCTCGAGATTGAAAACGAGAGGCAGGACGCGCATGTTTTCGTCCGGGCGTCCCTGCAACTCATCAAAGAAGGGGGCCATCTCGACCTGCCATCGAGCATTCACTTCATGAGCCGCCATCGCGGTTTGGGCTGCAGAAAAGTCGTCGGTCTCCAGGTACCCCACCAAGAAACCGTCGTCGTCGAGGAAAAGCGAGTAGTTGTGCCAGCCCGTCTCCCGGAGCGCTCGAAGCATCTCTGGCCATACCGATTGATGGCGGCGTCGATACTCATCGAGCATTGCCGGTCGAACACGGAGCGTGAAGCACACGCGAACTGGCTGCGATAGGGATTCCGCGACGCTCCCGTCCGTTGTGAATCGTTTCATGATGTTCAGTAAACAGGCATCACGGCGCCTGGTCAAGATCGGGGAGCGCACGTTCAGGGGAGAGTGAGGACTCCCGGCGCCCACTTGGAGGTGCATGTGACTATGATCGAATGAATCGATTCAGGAGGGGCCATGAGCACGGATAGCATCCGAGGTACTGATGCCGAATTCGGGAGCGAAGCACAGATTGAAGCATTCGGTGTTCCCGGCACAGCCGGCTCGCCAGCCGGGGAGATACGACGGGCTCGAGAGGCACCTCTTTGGATTAACGCCATTTGGCATCCGGCCGCGACTTTGCCAGACACCCACGTTGGCTTTTCCGGGCAGTTCTTCGTCTCCGAATCCGGCCGCTACAGAATTGCAATCCAAGCAACCGCTAGTTTTCGCTTGTGGATCGATGGATCCTTGATCGCTTGGGGGCCCTTCCGCTACGCCCCGGCCTTACCTGAAATCGCGTGGATAGAAGCGGAGCTACATGCTGGGCCTCACCGCATCGCCGCACACGTTGCGTCGGACGGGCTCAATACACGGATATCAGCGGCCGTTCCGCCATTCCTTTTCGCAACCCTTGAGAACACAGCAACTGGGGAATCGCTCCCGATCAGTTGGCGTTGCCGGGTGCTTGCGGAGTTCAGTCGGACTTCACTTCGGGTCAGCCCACTGCAAGGCTGGATGGAGTGGCAGGACCGCCCGTTTGATCGCTCTTGGATCAATGACGGTCCTGCGGGCGACGACTGGATCGAAGCCTGCTCAGTCGAGGAGTTGCGCGGGGTGCTTGGTCACCCGACGATGGCCGATACCCCGCTACCAGACCAGCTCCCGCTGATCCAACCGCGACTGATTGACAGCGGGTTGTATCGCGAGACATTTCCTGGCTATCGCTGGGATGATCCGGGCCCGCAATTCCTCCTCGCAGATCGATCCCCGCGTTTGGATGACGATGCCGACGGAACCTATTGGGTGTTCGATCTCGAGAGAATCCGGATCGGCGCGCTCGAACTTGAAATCGAATGTGAGGGGAGGACAGAAGTAACGATCGGCTATGGCGAGCGAGTCGGGCCGGACGGCCATGTCTCACCGATCGTCGCGCTGTCGGCCGGCGCAACACGATTCATTCAGCACTACACCGTCGACGCTCAACACGCGGTCATCGAGCCACTGCAACCGCTGGGAGCCCGATACCTCGAGGTTCGACTGTCCGGTGAGATGAACGCCAGACTCAAGCGCGTTGTGTTTCGTGAACGGGACTACCTAGGAGAACCGGGCGCGGCACTAAGCATCGGAGACCGCCGACTCGAGAAGATTTGGTCGGTGGGGTTGGATACCCTGCGCGCGTCCGCGGAAGACTCCCTGGTCGACAGTGTCAGAGAGCGCGGAGAGTGGGTTGGTGATGTGGTCACCGCCGGCATGGAACTCTCCATCGTTGGGTGGGCTCGAGTAGATCACGTTCGTCGTGCCCTTATTCATGGCGCCGCTGGGGCGCGTGCGGACGGCCTGGTGGCAGGGTGCGGACCCGGTGAACTTCTGTACCTAGGTACCTACGCCGCTCAATGGAACAACGCCGTGGTTCGGTGCGCCGAACTCGAAGGCTCTACCTCGCTATTGCACGAGTTAGAAGAGAGCGGGAGGGCCAACACGGCCGCACTTATCGAGGCGATCAACGAAGACGGCACGACATCGCTGCCGTGGCCGTTCGTTGACTGGGGATATCGCCGACCGGTGACCGGGCCGGATAGGGCCGTGTTGGCTCATGTCCTCCGTGCTGTTGACGCATGGAGGACGTGGCAAGAGAGGCTGGGCCACTCTGCGGAGACGCTTCCGGGCGAGGATCGCGTTCGTGCGATCATCACGGCAACTCTCAAGAGTGGGAGCTACCAGCGGGATGCACTCGCGTACCACTCTCGCGTGCTCGGGGTATTCGCCGGACTTGGCGATCGTCTAGAGGCGGCGGAGATCTCTCTACGGCATATTCGTTCGTCTTTCCCGTTCGATGTCGAGGGGGCCAGGCTTCGAGATTGCACGGAGGTCTCCGAGGACGCGTCGACCCCCTACTTCACCAACTATTCAATGAGGCTCATCATCGAGCAGCTCGGGGTCGAAACGGCAGAGGACATATGGAGGGCCGGATGGGGATGGATGCTCGATCGAGGAGCACGCACCTGGTGGGAAGTCTTCGATGATCGTTGGAGCCAATGCCACTACTGGACAGGCGCTCCAACGTGGCAACTCTCGCGTTCGCTACTGGGAGTCGACGCGACGTGGCATAACGGGGGTTCGGCCGTCTCCTTAGCGGTCCGGCCGGGACGGCACAATCAAGCAGGTGGCATCTTGGGCGTCACCGCTGGAGTCTTTGCCGAGATCGAGTGGCAACGAGGCGCGGAGGGACTTCTCCACTATTCGATCACCCCGAGCAAGCCCATTAAGATCGTCACCGCCGATGGAACAACCGTCGAGCTGTCGGCTTCCCGTCACGACCTTGTCTTGAAGTCACGAAGTCCGGGGGTCTACTCATTGCCCGACTCGTGAGGCATGATCCACAACTGAGGCCCGTGACCGACTGGTCAGGACCGCAATCGCTTTTGCCATCGAGCCCGATAAGCCGCGGCTCGAATCACGTTCGCCGAGTTTGGATCCAGATAGTCGAATCCATGAACGGCTCGGTCGACGACCAGAAACTCTGTATGTGAGCCCTGCGGAAGACCAGCATGGTTGCGAAGGCTTGCGCTGGCCGCAAGAACATGGCATTTGAGCAGCTTTCTTTACACATCTGCGGGAAAAAACAGTTCTCAAGCTAACTTCTGGAATCTTGTTGTCATTGAGGCGAAGAAGGTCGCGGCAGTGCACTCACTAGGCGCGCGTGTTCTCGCGCACCGACCATGTTTGCTCCTCAACGGGATCCGTTGGCCGTAGCATCGGTGAAGCGGATAGGACCGGCGCTCAGAGACTGAGGCCGACCGTAGACGTTCGATCCGAGCCGGGCAGCGAAGCAACCGCACTGCACGCGATCTCTCGACCTACACGGACACCAATCCGCGCAATCCGGCAGTGCGCGGCCGAGGTGCGCATGAAGTTTGTAGACACAGCGTCCTCAATGTCCTCCACGGCGCTGGGATAGGGCTGGTTCGGCGCCAATCGACACTCAAGCGAATACACGACACGTCCTACCCGGGAGACCAGCCGAACGTCGGACGGTGGTTACGTGAAGCACGACCCCGCAATTCCGCCGCCACCGTGAACAAACACAGCGGCGGACTGGACACGCAAGATCGATGAGAGCAACCTTGTAGCCAGCATCAGACCCCGCGTGCGTACCCAAAGCTGGACCTCTTCCCTGTGGACGCCATAGCCTCTAGACGCGCGTCGAGAAAGTTCTGGATCCTCTTTCGAGGGCTCGAAGAAGTCCTTGAGATTGCGAATGGACAACTGGTCATGCACGCAGGTTGCCCTCATGCAGAGGAATTCAGCTGTTTTTCGGAAACGTTGCTACCCACGAATACCGGCCGAGAAACCCTCCACAATACGTCGCTGAAGAAGGATGTAGAAGATCACGATCGGGACAAGCGCAATGACCAAGCCGGCTGTAAGTAGGTGGTACTGCGATGCGTACTGACTCGAGAACGTGTAGATCGTGATGGGCAAGGTCTCATTACCCGAGCCCAACAGGAAGACGAGCTGGCCAAAGAAGTCGTTCCAAATCGCCACACCCGTGAGCACCGCGACGGTCGAGAGAGCTGGCCGAAGTAGAGGGAGGGCGACGTGTACGAAAACCTGCGGCCAAGTGCAGCCGTCAAGCAGTGCCGCCTCGTCGAAGTCGACCGGAAGTGAGCGTACGAACCCAGTGACGAGAAAGACGGCGAATGGTGTGAGCAAACCCGCGTAGAAGACGATCATTGCGAAAGGGTTCCCCAAAAGACCCCACGCGCTAAACGCGGGGTAGAGCGCAATCACGGCGAGCTGAATCGGCAACGAAATCGCGAGCAGAAAAATGGTGTAAACGCCATCTGACATGCGACTCTTGCGGCGGCCCAAGACGAATCCCGCCAAGGAACCCGCGAAAAGGATTAAGAGGACGCTACCGGAGGTGATGATTGCGGAGTTCAGCAAGCTCTCCCCGAGAGACGCCGTTCCCGTTCCCGCGTCTCTCTGCCACGCTTCCACGTAGTTGCTCCATTGGAACGATGATGGAGGGGCGAAGGGCGATTCCGCCGTCTCCCTCGGTGTCTTCAGTGAAACGGAGACCAACAGGTAGAGAGGAAGGCTGAAGACTGCCGCGAGCAGGAAGAGTCCTGTCGTCGCGAGAGCCCGGCGAATGTGTCGAAGACGTCGGGCGATTGGCATCAGTGGACCTCCTCAGAGCGCCGGGTCATCCAGACTTGAACAGCCGAGAAGGCCGCCACGCTGATGGCGAGAATGATCGAAAGTGCAAGCCCAGCGGCAAACTCTCCGAACACAACACTCTCCTTGTAGATGGTTGTCGCTATGGTCTCCGTTGCGTATCCGGGTCCACCACCAGTCATCGCGATGATCTGATCGAAAATCCGAAATCCGGTGATGAGTGAGAGCGCGAGGTTGATGGTGATCGCTGGCGCTAGGAGTGGTAGTCGTATGTGGACTAGTCGCTGCCACCCACTGGCCCCATCCATTGACGCTGCGGCGAGGACGTCTTGACTGATGCCCTCGAGGCCGGCGAGGTAGATCACCATGGCACTCCCGGTGAGCTGCCAAACGATGGCGACAGCGACCGCCCACAACGCGGTCTGGGGATCGCCGAGCCATGGACGCGCCCATTCCTCGAGGCCCAGAGCCCGAAGGACCTGGTTCACCGGGCCGTTGAACCCGTAGATGAACTGCCACAGGTAGCCGATGATTACCGGGCTCATCACGACAGGAAGAAAAAAGAGGACGCGTAGCAGATTACGGCCCCGGAACGGCTGGAAGAGCGCAAGAGCGAGTGTCAGCCCGAGGACGTTCTGGGCGACCACCACCACGACAGCGAGAATCAGAGTGTTGCGGAGCGCGTTAGCCGACCGCTCGTTCTCGAAGACTCGAACATAGTTGTCTAGCCCGACCCACTCGAAAGGCCCGAAGCCGCGCCAGTCGGTGAAGGAGAAATAAAACCCACCGATCGCGGGCAGAACGATGATGGCCAAGACCAGCGCAGCCGCGGGAATGAGGAATGAATACGGGACGGATGTCGCCGCTCGGCCGCGACTCCGCTGTCGCGTAATGGATGTCATCGGATCATCTCCAAGGGATAGCTCGGTGGGTATTCTCGCACCAGTGGGGCGTGAACGAACCCCGTTCGTCACGCCCCACCGATGTTCGAGGCTCGCCCAGAGCCGCACATCGACGGCTCAGGCAAACGAGCTACCCGCCGAGGGTGTCGTCCATCGCTCGCAGCACATCCTCCACGGTCGCTTGACCAGTGAAGATCTGCTGCATCCCGGCCATCTGCGCCTCATTGGTCTGAGGGTTCGGCCACAGCTGGTTCGCGAAGGGTCCCGTTCGACCGGTGGCGATCAGCTCGAGCTGTAGTGCCCACTTCGCGTCGACCTCAGCGGCCGGGTCGAAGGGGAGAACGCCGAGGTTCTGTGCGAACACTGAGGCCTGAGCCGGCTCATTCGCGAAGTCCACGAACAGGCGAGCCGCCTCCGGTTCAGCAGAGTTGGCATTGATGCCGAAGCCGACTGAGAAGGCCTGCGGCGCACCGTTACGCTCCGGCTCGTCGTATGCAGGAAGTGGGAACATCGCGAAGTTGCCGTCGGGTGCAGCGCTCTCAATGGCTGGGAACGATGGCCCGACGGTTACGGTCATGGCAACCGCACCCGAAGCAACATCGGCGATCATCTGGTCGTAGTTCGCGCCCGTGAAGCCGTCAGCGAAGCAGCCCGCCTCCTGCATGTCGACATTCTTTTCGACCACGTCGACCCAGCCCGAGTCACTGAACGTCGCTTCACCGGCGTTCGCCAGATCGTCGAAGTTCGGCGTCTCGAGATAAACCGCCGACGCAGCGAGGGCATAGTTGTTGAATTGCGTCACAAAGTTGGATGTGACGCCATAAGACATGGGGCTGATGCCTTGGTCACGGAGGTTGCGGCAGAGGTCGAGGAAGTCGCTGAAGGTCGACACCGGCTCAACACCCGCCTCGGCGAAGATGTCTTCGTTGAAGATCACACCGATGGTGTCGTACCCGAGGGGGTTCATCGCTACCACGCCGTCCTGGCTGACGAGCGGCAAGCCGCTCGCGGCCAGGTCTGCCACCCACTCGGCATCCGACTGGTCGGCGAGCAGACCGGCGTCAAGAAGGCTGCGAGCGTTCATCTGCCCTCCTACCCCTGGGAAGACAATCGCGACATCGGGGCCGTTCGCACCCGACAACGCTCGGGGCGTGTTGGTGATGTAAGCGTCGGTCGGCGTGTATGCCGTTTCGACGGTGATTTCGGGATACTCGGCCGAGAAGGCTTCGACCAGAGCGTCGATCGCCGTTTGGGTGTCTGTGGTTCCGACAACCCGAATCGTTGCCGACTCAGACTCACTGGCTTGGCCGCCAGCGCAACCGACCAGCATCACGCTGGTCGCTGCGAAGAGGCCGATTGCGGTACTCATGCGGCGCGTCACTGCACCCATGCTGAACTCCTGACTAGTTGGGGAAAGGGTCTCGACTCGCGGAACTTCTCATTATGAATCGATTCAGAGAAATGTAACCTCATGCCTCGACTCTTGGCAAGAGCCCTTTTCGCGTCATGGCCCAAATAAGAGTATTCTCGAGGCTTACCCCGGCGACACATGGATGATTCGTTTCAACGAAGGAGTGCCCGTGGCGGTCTCGGTTCATGATGTTGCCGCCCGCGCAGGTGTATCCGTAGGCACGGTGTCGAATGTGCTGAACCGCCCCCACCTGGTGTCGCCCGAGACGTCAGTCCGCGTCTTGGAAGCCGTTAAGTCTCTCGGGTTCGTGCGCAACGACGCAGCTCGGCAGTTGCGGGCTGGCCAGTCACGCACCTTCGGCATGGTGGTGCTGGACGCATCGAACCCCTTCTTTGCCGAGCTCGCGCGGGGGGCGGAGGCTGCAGCCAGCGAACGGTCGCTCGCTCTCCTGCTCGGCAACAGCGGCGAAGATGATCGCCGTGAGCAAGCCTACTTAGACCTGTTCGAGGAACAGCGTGTGCGGGGAATTCTGATCACCCCGGTCGGAGATGTGAGCGACCGAGTGCGGAGGCTCCGCGAGAGGGGCATCGCGGTCGTGCTGGTCGACAGTGCGAGCGAGGACGAAACGGTGAGCAGCGTCTCGGTAGATGACGTCGCCGGCGGGCGGATAGCTGTGGAACACCTCATCGCGCGTGGCTCTAAACGCATCGCATTCCTTGGGGGGTCTTTCGGCATTCGACAGGTAGAGGATCGTCTCCTCGGTGCTCGACAGGCAGCAAGCAAGGTGCCGGACGTGTCTTTCACGGTGTTGGACGCTGGTGGACTGTCTGTCGTGGATGGCCGACAAGCAGCGGCTCATCTCATCGACGCAGACCCCACTCTTCGACCGGACGGAGTCTTTGCCGCGAATGACTTGCTTGCCGTTGGTGTACTGCAGGGGCTACTCATGTCGGGGACTCTTCAGGTTCCCGAGGACATAGCCCTCATCGGCTACGACGACATCGACTTCGCCAGTTCGACGATCGTTCCTCTGAGTTCTGTGCGACAGCCAGCCCACTTGCTCGGGAGGACGGCTGCAGAGATCCTCATCGCGGAGTCGGAGGGCGCCAATGTTTCCGCTCGGCACGTGATCTTCCAGCCGGAGCTGGTTGAGCGGGCGAGCACGCGAAGGCTGTAGCAGCACCTGCGGGGGGAATCCCTCCGGCAAGTGACGCGATCCTCCGACGGAGTCGAACCTGGACGGCAAGTGGTGTTTACTCCCGAGCTCATCGTTCGGGCCAGCAGTCGTCGCTAGACGGCAACCCCGCGCGACTCAAGATCACCCAAGAGTGCATCGCGCAACTCGTCGTCGATCGGCTCTGACATTGCGGCGACTGCGTCGCGCACCGACTCGACGCGCGTCGATCCGATAACGGGCCAGTAGCCGGGCAGCACCGCGAGGATGACCTCGAGCACGAGGCGATGCACCGACGTGCCGCGCTGGGTCGCGAGCGCGGCTACATGCGGAACGCGTGTGGCGAGCGGGGCGGCCCGCGGGCCCCCGAACGGCGCGTACCCGAAGAAGTCGATGCCGGCCTCGCGGCAGTGTCGGTACTCGTCGAACGAGTCGACCCCGAGGCCGAGCCGGTTCTGCACAGCGTCGATCGGTGCGACGCCGAGCGCACGATCGATGAGCTCGACGGAGGCGTTCGAGAGGCCGATGGCGCGAACGAGTCCTTCGTCGCGGAGGGCCGCCAGCGTCGCGACCGACTGCTCGAGGTCGTCGACTCGGTCGGCGCGGTGCAGCAAGAGGAGGTCGACGGGGGCGCCGAGTAGCTCGACGCTGCGGGCGGCGTCGGCGCGTATCCGTTCGACGCTGCCGTCGGAGTGCCAGGCCGATGCTCCCGCGCGATAGTGGCCGGCTTTCGTGATGATCGGCAGCCCGGGGCGACGCTCGCGACCCTCAGCAGCGAGTCGCTCGCCGACCCCGTCGTCATCGAGGCGTGCGTAGGCCCGCGCCGTATCGAGAGCGACGACACCCGCATCAACAGCCGCCGCGATGACCGCGCGCGCGTTCTCGTCGGTCGCCCCCTCGTTGAGCACGAGGGCTGCGATGCCGAGCACGATGCCGGGGCGGTCGAGCACGTGGGTCACTCTTCGAGCGTAGGGCTTCGGGTCGACGCGGGGACACTCCGGCGTGTACAGGCAGATTGAGCCTCGTGCACTTGTATAACAATCTGCTACTGTCGCCGACATGAGCAGTGACGCCCTCGCCGTAACGCGCGTTCCCGATGCGGTGTACGAGGCGCTGCGCGAGAGCATCCTGGCCCAGCATGAAGAGCCCGGGGCCGCTGTCACCGAGCAAGCGATCGCCGACCGATTCGGGGTCGCGCGTCCGACCGCCAAGGTCGCCCTCGAGCGACTCGTCGCCGACGGCCTGTTGCGCCGCACCGCGCACAAGACCGCGCGTGTGCCCGAGCTCAGCCGCGACGACATCGTCGACCTCTATGCCAATCGTGCGATCGTCGAAGAAGCCGCGCTGCGCACGCTCGCCGCCGACGGGGTCGTACCCATCGCGGCCATCGCGGCGCAACGGATGCTCGCCGAGGCCGCGATCCGCTCGCGTTCCGCCGCGCATGATCGGTTGATCGCCACCACAGGCTCGACGCTCAACGGCGCGGAGTCGCGCAGCGACTCCGCGCTCGCGCGCTCCGACATCGCCTTTCACCGCGCGCTCGTGGAGGCGCAGCGTTCCCCGCGGCTCGCGCGCCTGCACGCGCTGCTCATGGGCGAGATCGAACTGTGCATCGGGCAAGTGCTCGCGCACCGGCTGCTCGACCTCGACGATGTCGTCGCTCAGCACCAGGGCATTCTCGATGCCGTGGCGGCAGGCGACCCCGAGCTCGCGGGCGCTCTCACCCGCGCCCATATAGAAGGAGCGCGCGACCGCTTGCTCGCCCGCTACGACGTCGAGCACACTCACGCACACCACCCGAAGGACTAGCCCCATGGTGAAACGCCGCTTTCCGCGCCCCAAAGAGCTCGCGCCGCTCATGCGCTTCAAGAAGCCGGAGCTCAACGCGAAGAAGCGCCGCCTGCAGGGTGCGCTGACGATTCACGACTTGCGCGCGATCGCGCAGCGGCGCACCCCGAAGGCCCCGTTCGACTACACCGAGGGGGCGGCCGAGGCCGAGCTGAGCCTCGCGCGGGCGCGGCAAGCCTTCGACGACATCCAGTTCAACCCCGCGATTCTGCGCGACGTGAGCCAGGTCGACACCGGGTGGGAGGTCCTCGGCAAGCGCGTCGAGCTGCCCTTCGGCATTGCGCCCACGGGCTTCACGCGCATGATGCACACCGAGGGCGAGGTCGCTGGGGCGACCGCGGCGGCTGCGGCGGGCATCCCGTTCTCGCTGTCCACGATGGGCACGACCAGCATCGAGGGCGTGCGCGATGCGGCGCCTGACGGCCGCAACTGGTTTCAGCTCTACATGTGGAAAGACCGCGAACGCTCGATGCAGCTCGTTGAGCGTGCGGCGGCCGCGGGCTTCGACACGCTGCTCGTCACGGTCGACGTGCCCGTCGCCGGTGCTCGACTCAGAGACAAGCGCAACGGCTTCTCGATTCCGCCGGCGCTCACGATGGGAACGATCGTCAACGCGATTCCGCGACCGTGGTGGTGGTGGGACTTCTTGACCACCGAGCCCCTCGCCTTCGCGAGCCTGTCGAGCTGGAACGGCACGGTCGCCGAATTGCTCGACGCGATGTTCGACCCCACGGTCACCTACGACGACCTGAAATGGATCAAAGAGCAGTGGCCCGGCAAGCTCGTCGTCAAGGGCGTGCAGACGGTCGATGACGCGAAGCGCCTGGCGAAGCTCGGCGTTGATGGAATCACGCTCTCGAACCACGGCGGGCGCCAGCTCGACCGCGCGCCGATTCCGTTCCACCTGCTTCCCGAGGTCGTGCGCGAAGTCGGCAAAGACACCGAGGTGCACCTCGACACGGGCATCATGTCGGGTGCCGACATCGTCGCCTCGGTCGCGCTCGGCGCGCGCTTCACCCTCATCGGCCGCGCCTATCTCTACGGCCTCATGGCCGGAGGGCGCGAGGGCGTCGACCGCACGATCGAGATTCTGGGGTCACAGGTCGCGCGCACCATGCGCCTGCTCGGCGTGACGTCGCTCGCGGAGCTCGAGCCGCGCCACGTGACGCAGCTGCAGCGATTGGTTCCGCGCGACTAACGAGACTTCTGGGGCCGAGCCCCGTCGCGAGGCTGTGGTGGTCTTCGCGGCGGGGCTCTTTTCGTGCGCACCGGCGTAGGCTGGAACCCTGCCGGCCACGTGCGCCGAGCATCCACCCGCCCTCATTGAAGGCACCGTGCCCAGCCCGACCGCGTCAGCGTTTCCGCCCACCGAACCGATTCCGGTGCACCGCGGATCAGCGAGCCTGCGCGATTCGTTTTCGTCGCTGCAAGTGCGCAACTATCGGCGGTTTCAAGCCTCGCAACTGCTCGCCCACACGGCGGGGTGGATGCAGCGCATCGCCACCGACTGGCTCGTGCTCGAAATCACCGGCAATATCGCGGCCGTCGGCTTCACGATCTTCTTGCAGTGGGGGCCGATGCTACTGCTCGGGCCTTATGGCGGCGTCATCGCCGATCGCTACTCGAAACGCAAGCTGCTGATCGGCGTCTACACCGTGTTCGGCCTCATGAGCGCCCTGCTCGCAACGCTCGCCCTCACGGGAGTCGTCGAGCTGTGGCACGTGTATGCGATCTCGGTCGTCATCGGGCTCGTCTTCGTTGTCGAGAGCCCGGCGAGGGTGGTGCTCGTGACGGAAATGGTCGAGCCCCGACTGCTGCAGAACGCGATCAGCCTCAACGCCTCGGTGTTTCACTTCGGAGGCTTCATTGGGCCGGCCGTGAGCGGCGTGATCATCGCGGTCGCTGGCGCCGGATGGGCGATCGGTGTCAATGCGGTCGCCGCACTTGTCGTCGTGATCACTCTCGCGACCCTGCGCCAAGACGAACTGCGCACCATTCCTGTGCAACCGCGGCAGGGCTCTTGTTATGCGGAGGCTCATGAGTAAGCGGATCGCACGAACAGATGGTTCGCTGCGCGGCGCACGCTCACCAGGTTGGCGCGCCGACCAGAGTCGGGCGCGAGCGCAAGTCCTTCGATGAGCCCTGGGCGAGGATGATCGACGTCAGTCCCCACCATCACCGGGCTCAGGGTTAGGAACGCTTCATCAATGAGTCCCGCCGCGACGAAGGCACCGTAAACCCGCGGACCGCCCTCGCACAGCACGGTCGACACGCCAAAACGCTGACCCAGCTCGCGCAATCCCAGCGCGAAATCGACTTCGTGAGACCCGGCGACGATGACGTCGACCGAGTGGAGCCCGAGAGACTCGACGACACGCGCGCCGGAATCGGTCGTGACGATGACCGTGGTGAGTGCATCCTGATGAAACACGGCTGCGTGAGGCGCAACGTCTCCCGTGCGCGTGACGAATACCTGCAGAGGGGCGACAGACCGGCCTTCGCGTCGACGAAGCTCAGCAAAACCCTCGGCGTCGGTCGGTGCAATGAACTCGGGTGTCCACACGTGTTCCGACTCGGAGCGCAGCGTGTTCGCGCCCACGATCACCGCGTCGGCTCGCGCGCGCAACAGACCCATGAGCCATTGGTCATGGGCGTTGAACCCACTGACATCGCCGCCGCCCTCATGCCCCGGGACGGCGAACGAGACACGGCCGTCGTGCGACATCACGAAGTTCGAGTAGCAGTAGATGCCCGAGTCTGTCTCCGGCAGCACCCAGTCGCCGCGGTAGATCTCGCGGAATTCGGCGGGGAGTCCGCGGTCGGCGTCGGCGCGCTGAGGGGCGTCACCCGGACTGTCGCTGTCAAGGAACAGCTCGAACGGTGAGCCGGGACCGCGGACGATCATGCCGGGGGCCCGTCGACGACGATGGTCTGGCCCGAGATGCCGCTCGCCCGATGGGAGCACAACCACGCGCACGTTTCGGCGACCTCGGCGGGAGTAATCAAGCGGTTGAAGGCACTGGATGCCGCAAGGGCATCGAGCACTGCCTGCGGCTTCGTGCCGTCGCGGTCGGCAAACTGCTCGGCCAATCGGGTGAGCATGACACTGTCAACGTTGCCCGGGCAGACCGTGTTTGCCCGAGCGCCGAGAGGAGCCAGCTCGGCCGCGAACGACTCGACAAAACCGCGCAGGGCGAATTTCGAAGCGACGTAGATCGACCCTCCTGCTTCACCGACGAGCCCAGCGGTCGAAGAGATGAACACTGAACCGCACGCTCGAGGTGTCGCGCGGCAGACAGACTGCAAAGCGGCACCGACGTGAAACGCCCCTTGAAGATTCACAGCCATCAAGCGGTCGTAGTCAGCCCAGTCGATCGCGTCAACGGTGCCGGTCGCGTTGACGCCCGCGGCGTACACCAGCGCCGTGATCGGACTCTCCGCATCGATCGCCGCAATCGTCCGCCGCACAGCATCCCGGTCGGTCACGTCGACCGCCCGACTCGTTGCTCCGTCGATCTCGGCGTCGACGAGGTCGAGCGCGAAAACCTGTTCCCCCTGCGCGAGGATCGCTTCGGCGCACGCGCGACCGATTGTTCCTCGTGCTCCTACGATGACGGCACTCACGATCGAGCCACCACCTCTCTGATGGCGCCCTCGATCGAGGACTGGTTCGGAACGACAGCGCGTTCCAGGGACAACGCACCCGGAATGGGCACATCCGGCACCGCATGTCGCGAGAACGCACGGATGCTCACACCCGCCTCGAGCACCCTCGTCACAAGCTCGGCCGAGAGCCCGAAACTGAGGTAGTCCTCATCGACGACCAGAAGGCGGCCGGTGCGCTCCACGGATTCGGCCACGGTCGCAACATCGAGCGGCACCACGCTGCGGAGGTCGATGACCTCGACGTCAATGCCTTCGGCGGCGAGGCTATTCGCGGCCGCGAGAGCGGGCAGCACCGTGCCGCTCAACGTCGCGAGGGAGAGGTGGCTGCCGGGGCGGATAACGGCGGCTTGGCCAAGAGGCACGGCGTACCGGCCTTCGGGCACATCGTTGCCGAACGTAAAGTCTTCCGCCCGAGTCAGCAGGAGGCCCTTATGCTCGATGTAAACCACGGGGTCGTCCGACTCGACCGCCGCCGCCATGAGGCCTTTCGCGTCGAAAGGGTTCGAGGGCGCGACAACCTTGAGGCCAGGGAGGTGGGCAAAAAGCCCCCACAGACACTGGGAATGCTGGGCGCCCGACCCGATACAGCCACCGGCAGTTTTGATGACGATCGGCATGGTGACCCGACCGCCCGACATGTAGTGGTTCTTCGCGATCGCGTTGTAGACCTGGTCGAGACACACGCCGATGAAGTCGACGAACATGATCTCGAGCACGGGCCGGTAGCCCTCCATCGCCAGGCCGACGCCCATGCCGGTGATCGCCGTCTCTGAAATGGGGGTGTCGACGACCCGATGCTCACCGAATCTCTTGTGCAGGCCGCGCGTCGCACCAAAGACGCCGCCCTGACGGCCGACGTCTTCGCCGAGCACCATCACCGAGTCGTCGCGCTCCATCTCGAGCTTCAGTGCCTCAGCGACGCACTGAGAGATGTTGAGGTTGCGCGCCATCACGCCACCGCCGTGAAAACGTGGTTCATCGCCCGTTCGGGTGAGGGCTGAGCGTCGCCGCGCACCGAGGCCAACATCGAAGCCATCGCGTGCTTGATCGCATCGCGCCGCGTCGCAATCTCCTCGACCGTGGCCTCTCGGCGGTCGATGAGGCGCTGGGCTGTGAGCTCGAGAGGATCCTGCGCTCGTCGGGCATTCTTCTCGTCTTCGCTGCGGTAGGTATCGGCGTCGCCTTCAAAGTGCCCCCGGAACCGGTAGCAGGTGGCTTCGACGATGCTCGGGCCCTCGCCCCGTCGCGCACGATCGACCGCCTCGCCGAAGGCGCCTGCCACCGCTTCGACGTCGGTGCCATCGACACGAAGCCCATGAGCGGCCCAGGCGGATGCGCGTTCCGCCACGGTCGGCGTCGCGCTCGCTTTCTCGAACGGAACCGAAATCGCCCACTCGTTGTTCTCGACAACCACCACGAGCGGCAGCTCGTGAACCCCCGCAAAGTTGAGCGCCTCGTGGAACGCTCCCGTGTTGACCGCCCCGTCGCCGACGACGGCGACTGAGACCGCGTCGCTTCCGCGAGCGCGAGCGGCGAGGGCCTGCCCAACCGATACGGGTACACCGGCGCCGACGATCCCGGTCGTTGAAAACTTGAGACCGGGGTCGAAGAGGTGCATGTGCCCGCCGAAGCCGCCACACAGTCCGGTTTCTTTCTCGAAGATCTCAGCAAGCATTGCGCGCATGTCGACGCCCTTTGCAATGCCGTGCAGGTGGTTGCGGTGTGTGCTCGACAGAGCGTCGTCAGCCCGCAAGAACCCGGCCATGCCCGCGCCGATCGCCTCTTGCCCGATAGCGGTGTGCAGCTCACCGTGAATCTCGCGGGTGGGAACACCTTCGAGGCACGCCAGCTCGAACTCGCGCATCCACATCATGTAACCAAACCGCTCACTCAATGTCGTCATGCGTCTGCCGCCTCTCGTGCCTCTTCCCACTCGATGACCGTGCCGTGTCGGTCGGCGCAGTAGACAGCGCGCCCCTCTGAGAACTCGGTGATCTCCCCGAGCATCACGCCGCCTGCTCTCAGGGTCGCCTCGACGGCGAGGTCGATATCGGGGGTCAGGTAGGCCGTGTGCGCACGACCTGGCCGAAGCGGGTACCGCTCATCGAGGTCGTCGGGCACATTGCCAAACTGGATGAACTCCAAAACTTGACCACTGATAGGTGACTGGCACTGGACGAGATCTGCGGTCAGCCCGACGATGCCGGTCATCTGACTGATGAGGTCGGTCATGCCTCGCGCTTCGAAGACCGGCTTGAAGCCCAGTGTTGTCGCATAGAGATCCAGCACCTCGTTGACATTGGCCACCGCGACTCCGGTGTGGTGCCAGGCCCACGCTCCGCTCTCATTCACTTGAGCGCCTTTCTCACGAGTTGAATCGCGGCAAAAACCA
>CALRMP020000007.1:0-55961 GCA_943369205.1 Gulosibacter massiliensis
GCTGAACCATGATGAACCTGCCAGCCGGCGTCAGCCGGGCATTACGGTGAGACACGAGAGACCTCCGCTCGAGAGAGAACTTTCAACAGCTCCACTCGACCCGGAGGTCTCTCGCTATGTCAACAACGGTCTAGGTCAGAACACCTAGCCGCTCTCAGCGCACGCCGACATCGGCCGCGATACCGTGGTGTCGATGTCGACACGCACTCTTCTCGCCCCCGCCATGACTCTCGTGGCGGCCTTTGCGCTGTCGGGATGCGCCGGCACGGTTGCCCTCGAGCCCGGGCCCGACTCCAATGCCGTGGCGTGTGCCGAGGTCATGGTTCGACTTCCCGACACTGTGGGCTCGGTCGGGCTTGACCGACGCTCGACGAATGCACAATCGACCGCGGCCTGGGGTGACCCCGCCGCCGTCATCTACCGGTGCGGGCTGCCCGAGCAGGGCCCAAGCGACCTGCCGTGCTTCGACGTCGACGGGGTCGATTGGCTGCTCGACGAGACGAACGCGCCGCGCTACGTCTTCACGACCTACGGCCGTACGCCCGTCACCGAGATCATCGTCGACGTGACCTACATCGCCGGTGCAGACGCGGTGCGCGAACTGAGCCCATTCATCGGCGAACGCATTCCCGCCGACGAGCGGTGCCTTGCGGCGACCGACGTGTTCGGTGGCGGGACAGTGACCCCGACGCCGACTCCGACTCCCTAGCGGCTCAGGCGCGCGGGCCGTCGAGGCCGACGAGCTTGCCCGCGATGCCGCCCGCGGCCCGCAGCGCGGCCCCACCACCGAAGCCGGCCTGCGCGAACACGACGCGACGGTCGCGCGCTTCGGTCAGCGCGTCGAGCAGCACGGTCGCGGCCGGTTGCTGTGGCGCCCACAGGTAAAGCGACAGCGCACCGGGAATCGAGTTGACCTCGTTGACGAACAGCTCGCCCGACTTCTCGTCGAGCAGCAGGTCGACGCGGACAATGCTCGTCAGCCGCGTGACCTCGGCGACGCGCTCGGCGAGTTCGCGTGCGCGCGCGTGGACGGCCTCGGGCACGTCGGCCGGAAACTCGCGCGGTGCACTCATGAAGCCCGCCTCGGCCCCCGCACCACCGGCGAGGTACTTCTCGGCGTACGAGTAAACCGCACTGCCCTTCTCGCCGCGCAGCGGCTTTTCGAGCTGGGTGATCTCGAGCGACGGGTAGGTGCGGAAGGCGATGTTGAGGTCGACGAGTTCGGGGCGGTACGGCTCAACAACCGCACCCGTGCGCAAGTGAACGCTTGTGGCGGCGAGCGCGCGCGCAGCATCCACATCGTCGGCGATTTCGATGCCGATCGACGAGCCACCGAAGCGCGGCTTGACGATGTAGGGGCCGGCGAACGTGGGCTCGACGATCGTCGAGACGGCTTCGCGCGGCAGGCTCGGAATGCCCGCGGCGTGCATGAGGCCACCGAACGCGAGCTTGTCCATGCCGACGGCGCCCGCGAAGAGCGTCGAGCCCGTTGCCGGAATGCCGAGCAGCGAGAACACCGCCGCCGCGCCGCCGCCCTCGCCGACGCCACCGTGCAAGCAGAGCAGGGCGGCTTCGATCTCGAGTCGGTCTGACCCGAGCTTCTTGCGGCGGTAGAGGCCCGGCTCACCCGAAATGCGCGCTTCGAGGGGCGTCGAGCCCTGGGGTGCGCCCTCGAGGTAGTCCTTCGCCTCGGTCGCGTCGGGAACGCGGAACCACTCCCCCGTCGGCGACCAATAGATCGGCACGACGCTGTGGCCTGCGGCGGTCAGCACACGCTCGGCCTGCAGCCCGGTCAGAATCGAGATCTCGTGCTCGGGGCTCGGGCCGCCGAAGACAACGGCCCAAGGGGCGGTACCAGCCATGATCACCTAACGCACTCGTCGGCCGCGGCACACGTGCCCCTGCCCGGGCGGCCGATCAGGGGTAGTGGTCGGGCAGATCGTTCTCGTAGAGGATAACGCCCCGGTCGCCTGCCGCCTTGACTGCGCGCGCAACCGCGGCCTCGCGGGTGGTGACGGCGACCGCTCCGGGGGCCTCACTCGTGGCGGTGCTGGCATAGCCAGCAAGCAAGGCAGCGCGGTTCGTGCGAGCCACGGCGAAGAGCAACGCGTTGGCCGCACCGATGGCCGCACCGAAGGCGCGGTTGCGCTCGACCTGCACGGGCCCCAGCTCGACCATGCCGGGAGTGACGACCACGAGCGGCCCTCCGCGCTCGGCGGCGAGGGATGCCGCGCCCTCCAGGGCGCGGAGCGAACCCACCGGGTTCGCGTTGTAGGTGTCGTCGATCACGAGCGCGCCACTCGGAGCCTGCTGCACTTCAGCGCGGTGCTGCGAGCCGGGCAGGTCTCCGAGCCTGGCCGCAATCGCCGCCGACGGAACACCGGCCGCAAGCGCGATACCCGCGGCGACCGCCACGTTCACGGCATGCCCCGTGCCGCTGATGCTCACGGGCACGGGCTCGGCATCACGGCCCAGGCGGATCGACCAGAGTGCAGCATCCGTCGCCCCGTCGCTCGGCGGAGCCAGGACGACGTCGGCGTCGCCCCCCTCGCGGCACGTGGTCGTGATGACGGTCTTGCCCGCCGCACGGCACTGGTCGGCGAGCCCGGCAAGCCGCGGGTCGTCGATCGGCAGCACGACGATCGGCGCAAGCTCGGTGATCGCCGCCTTGTCACGGAAGATCGCGTCGGTCGTGCGCATGCGCTGCAGGTGCGCTTCGCCAATGGTCGTGATGGCCGCAATCGACGGCGGAAACTGCCGACAGAGCGCCGCGATGTGACCAGGGGCTGCCATGCCCATCTCGGCGACGAACAACTCGGTGCCGGGCACGAGCTTGTCGTTGACCGCGCGGGAGAGCCCGAGACGATTGTTGAACGACGCGGGGCTCGCGACCGTCGTGAACGAGGCGCTCAGGAGGTGTGCCACGTAGTTCTTCGTGCTCGTCTTGCCGTACGAACCCGTGATCGCCACCACCCGCGAACCAACCTGCTTCAGTCGCTTCTGCGCCTGTGTGACATAGCGCTGCGAGGCTGCCTTTTCGATCGGCGCCATGATCGCGAGCGCGAGGTCGGTGAGCGGCGCGCTCAGCAGTAGCACGAGCGCAGCACCGGCGACCCCGAGCACAGCAGCGAGCAGGATGCCCAGAACGAAGTGCAGCACGACCCAGACCAACAGCAGGCGCTTGAGGCGCCCGGTGAATGCCAACTTCTTCGACGTGCCGCGAGGAGACAGCCCGAAGGGCAGCAACGACAGGAGAACGATCGCGGCATAGCCGAGCGGGTTGGCGACCAGCACGGGAATCGGCTGCGCCAAGGGGACGGCGACCACCAGGGGTACTCCGATGGCGAGCATCGCAACGACCAGTGCGGGAGCCGTCGCCGGCTCGCGCACGACCCACAACCAGGCCATGCGTGAGACGTTGCCCGGCACGTAGTGCTCGCGCTGCGCAACGCGCAGCCACCGCGCGGCAATCGGCACGGCGGCGACCGCCGCGAGCGCCAGGGCAACGAGGGTCGGCCAGGCGAGCAGGGTCTCGATCACGCGGGCTCCTCGGTCTCGGCCAACACGGCCAGCAGTTCCTCGCGCACGGCGAGCTCGAGATCACCGGTCATGAGGTGTGCGCAGCCCTCGATCACCCGAAACGGCGCGCCCGCGCGCTCGGCAGCGACGCGACCGGCCTCGGTCGGTGCAGCCGTATCGTCGGCTCCCCAGACGAAGCGCGTCGGCAGCGTCGACCCGGCGAGCGCCGAGAGCTCGTCGTCGTAATTCTCGTTCACCGCGCGCACCATGATGCCGCGCATGACGCCGTGGGCGGCGCGGTAGTCGGCCGAGCCGCGCTGGTTGCGCAGGGCATCCATTCGCGCATCGCTCACGAGGCCGCGAGCGTGTGCCCAGCGGGCGATGCGATAGCTCAGCGGCGGTGTCGCGGGCGGGGCCAGGCGCACGAGCGGTACGCCCGTGAGCACCAGCGCCCGCACGAGTTCCGGTCTCCGCGCCGCGAGGCGCACAGCAACGCGCCCGCCGAACGAGTGGGCCACGATGACAACGGGCGCATAGGCCGCGATCGCTTCAGCGACGAGCTCGGCGTAGTCGTCGGTGCCCCAGACCTCATCGGGCGCGGGAGCCGGGCCGAACCCGGGCAAGTGGATGCTCACCGCATCGAGCCCGCTCAGAATCGTCGCGAAGTCTCCCCCGTCGCGCCCCCAGCCGTGCAGCGCGACGACTCGAGGAGGTGTGGCACCGTGCTTCTCGGCGAGAACACGGCCGCCAGCGAGAGAGGTGATCACCCTCCCAGCCTACCGAGCCGGGTGGGCGCGCCCTGCTGTGACGCTTCGCACTGTTTGCGACACGTCGCATGGGCCGAAGCGTGCGAGGTGTCGCAAACAGTAAGAGACATCCCCCGCGGCTGCGGCTGCGGCTCGGCCTACTCCGCCTGAGGCTCGTCCGAGTCCGTGGCGAGGTGGGGCGCGAGTTCGCGCGGGTCGAGCGTGCCATCGAGCACCCGGGCCACTTGGGAGACGATCGGCATCGAGACGCCCTTCGATGCGGCGAGCTCGAGAATGGGCCCGACGGAGGCCAAACCTTCGGCCGTCTGGTTCATCTGCGCGATGACCTGCTCGAAGCCGTACCCCTGCCCGAGCAGTCGGCCGGCCGTATTGTTGCGCGACAGCGGAGACTCACACGTCGCGATCAGGTCGCCGAGCCCCGCCAGCCCGACCATGGTCTCTGGCCGCGCGCCGTAGGCAACGGCGAAGTCGGTCAACTCGACGAGCCCGCGCGTAATGATCGACGCCTTCGTGTTTTCGCCGTAGCCCACTCCGTCGGCGATGCCGACCGCCACCGCGATGAGGTTCTTGAGCACGCCCCCAAACTCGGTGCCGATCACGTCGGTGTTGACGAACGTTCTGAAGTAATCGTTGGTGGCGGCTTGGGCCACAGCAACGGCCGTCGCGTGGTGGATGCTCGCCACGACCGCCGCGGTCGGCTCACGCCGCGCAATCTCTAGTGCGAGGTTGGGGCCGCTGACGGCCGCGATGCGCTCGCGGGCGACTCCGAGCTCGGTCTCGATGACTTCGCTCATGCGCAGGCCGGTGCCGCGTTCGACGCCTTTCATGAGGCTCACGATCGGCACGTCGGGCGGCAGAATGTCGCGGATCGACGCGAGGTTGCTGCGCAGACTCTGGCTCGGAACCGAGAGGTAGACCTGGTCGGCGTTCGCGAGCACGTGCTCGAGCGAGTCGTGGCCGCGCAGATTGCGCGGAAGGTTGATGCCCGGCAGGTAGCCAGAGTTGCGGTGCGTTTCGGTGATTTCGTGGGCCACCTCGCGGCGCCGCGCCCAGATCAGCACGTCGGCCCCACCATCGGCGAGCACCTTCGCGAACGTCGTGCCCCACGACCCAGCGCCCAACACGGCGATTCGTAGCGCGTCAGGGGCGACAACCGTCGACGGCAGCGAGATCGCTTCGGTCAGCGGCGGATGCTCGGTCGGGGCCGCTGCGTCCGCCGCGTCGCTCGGCTCGCCGCTCACAAGCGACCCGTCTCGCTCTGACCGTTCTTCACTGGGTCCCACCGCTCGGGTGGCGGAGTCTCGCCGCGCAAGTCACCGAGCAGTGCCGCAATCGCGGCCATGACCCGGTCGGTACCTTCTGCCAGAGTCGCCTGATCAAGGGGCCGCCCGGCGAGGTCGCTCAAGTCGACCGGGTCGCCGATCTTGCAGTAGATGGTCTTGCGCGGAAAAAAGCTGATCTTCTTCGAGTACCGCGCCATGACGTGTTGCGTGCCCCAGTGCGCGGCCGGAATGATCGGCACGCCGGCCTGCAGGGCCATGCGTACGGCGCCGCTCTTGCCGCGCATGGGCCATAGGTCGGGGTCGCGCGTAAGGCTGCCCTCGGGGTAAATGATGACGGCGAGCTCGTTGTCGACGAGCTGTTGGGCTGCCTTGAGCGGAGCATCCGACCGAGCGTCGCGCTCGACCGGAATCTGCCCCGACCAGCGCAAGATCGCCCCCAGCACGGGATTCTTGAAGACGCTCGCCTTGGCCAAGAACCGCGGAACACGCCCGAGCTTCCACATGAACCGGCCCATGATCACGGGGTCGATCTCGCTGTAGTGGTTCGGCGCGAGAATGAACGCACCGGTCTTCGGAAGCTTTTCGCCGTCGATCACCGGGTAGCGCGCCATGAGCGTCAAGATCGGCAACAGCGTTGCCGCGATGACATGCCAGAGCACCGTCTTCTCGAGCTTGCGCTTTGGCTTCTTCGCAGTTTCAGACACGGCTCAAGGGTAGTGCGTGACTCGGTTCAGACGAGTTCGAAATCGGCTCCGAGCGCGCGCAACTTGTCGATGAACAACTCGTAGCCTCGGCTGATGATGCCGACGTTCGAGATCGTCGACGTTCCGGTCGCTGCGAGGCCCGCGATGAGGTGGCTGAAGCCACCGCGAAGGTCGGGCACGCGAACGGATGCGCCGTGGAGCGGAGTCGGCCCCGTGATGACGGCGGCCTGCTCGAGCGGGCGGCGCGGAACGCGGCGCGTGATCGAGGCGAGCCCCGACTGGTGCACAACGATGTCGGCGCCCATTTCGTTGAGCGCGTCGGTGAAGCCGAACCGGTTCTCATAGACCGTCTCGTGCACGATCGACTCGCCCTCGGCCTGCGTCAGGGCGACGATGAGCGGTTGCTGCCAGTCGGTCATGAAACCGGGGTGCACGTCGGTTTCGATCATGACGGGCTTGAGCGCCGTGCCCGGGTGCCAGAAGCGGATTCCGTCGTCGAGCACTTCGAACTCGCCGCCCACCTTGCGGTAGACGTTCAAGAAGGTCATGAGTTCTTGCTGCTTCGCACCACCGACGATGATGTCGCCCTTCGTGGCGAGGGCGGCAGCGGCCCAGCTCGCGGCCTCGTTGCGGTCAACGATCGCGGTGTGGGTGTAGCCGCGCAGGGTTTCGACACCCTCGATCACGATCACGCGGTTGGGCTCGACCGAGATGATCGCCCCCATCTTCTGCAGAATCGCGATGAGGTCCATGATCTCGGGCTCGATTGCGGCGTTCTTCAGCTCCGTCGTGCCTTCGGCACGCACCGCCGTCAGCAGCACTTGCTCGGTCGCGCCCACACTCGGGAACGGCAGCTCAATGTGTGCTCCGACGAGCTTGTGCGGCGCGGTGAGGTGAATGCCCTGGTGTGACTTGACGACCGTCGCTCCGAAGGCTCGCAGCGCATTCAAGTGGAAGTCGATCGGTCGGTCGCCAATACGGCAGCCACCGAGGTCGGGAATGAAGGCCTCGCCGAGCTGGTGCAGCAGCGGCCCACAGAACAAGATCGGAATCCGGCTCGAACCGGCGTGTGCGTCGATCTCAGCGAAGTGAGCCCCGACGACGTTGCTCGTGTCGAGGGTCAGCTCGCCCGGCGCCGTCGTCGTGACCTCAACGCCGTGCGCGCGCAGCAGCCCGCTCACGACGTGGACGTCGCTGATCTCGGGTACCCCGCGGAGCACGCTCGGAGTATCGGCGAGCAAAGCCGCGACCATCGCCTTCGTGACGAGGTTTTTCGCCCCCCGCACTTCAATGCGGCCGTGAAGCGGCTTGCCGCCGTGAATCACGATGGTGTCGGAAGAGAGGCCGACGCGGGCGGCGGCCTTCTGCGAGTCTTTCGAGAGCGAATTCATGTGACCTCAGGTGGTATCGGTCGGCCCGGAGTGGACAGGATCAGGGTGGTGTCGGCGGCCCTCAGCGTGCGGGGAGGGTCGTCGGGCGCCAGCTCTCGCGGCGCGATTCGAAGTCGGTGATCGCGTGCTCGTCGCGCAAGGTGAGACCGATGTCGTCGAGCCCTTCGAGCAAGCGCCATCGCGTGTAGTCGTCAATCTCGAACGGCACGGTGATATTCCCGACCGTCACGGTGCGCTCGAGCAGGTCGACCGTCGCCTCCATGCCCGGGTGGGCCTCAAGCTCGGCCCAGAGAGTCTCGACCGTCGCTTCGTCGACCACGCCCACGAGCAAGCCTTGCTTGCCGGCGTTGCCGCGGAAGATGTCAGCGAACTTGGGGCTGATGACGGCCGCGAAGCCGAAGTCGCGCAGGGCCCACACCGCGTGCTCCCGGCTCGAGCCCGTGCCGAAGTCGGGGCCAGCAATAAGGATGCGCGGGTTCGCGTACTCCGGACGATTGAGGATGAACTCGGGGTCTTGCCGCCACGCCGAGAACAACGCGTCGTCGTAGCCCGTCTTGGTGACGCGCTTGAGAAACACGGCGGGGATGATCTGGTCGGTGTCGACATTGCTCCGGCGGAAGGGAACCGCGACGCCCGTGATCGTGCTGACTTTCTCCATGATCTATACCGTTGCCCCTTCGATCGTCGAGAAGCGTGGGTCAACCTCAATACCGTCGGCGATAAGGTCGCTCACGCTCGAGAGCGTGCCGCGAATCGCCGTCGATGCGGCAACAAGCGGTGATACGAGGTGGGTGCGTCCACCCTTGCCTTGCCGGCCCTCGAAGTTGCGATTGCTCGTCGACGCGCAGCGTTGACCGGGCTGCAGTTGGTCAGGGTTCATGCCGAGACACATCGAACACCCGGCAAAGCGCCATTCAGCCCCGAAGGCTTCGACCACCTTGTCGATGCCCTCCGCCTCAGCCTCGAGACGCACGCGCGCCGAGCCCGGAACGACGATGACATCAACGCCCTCGGCCTTCTTCTGCCCCTTGATGATCGAGGCGAACGCGCGCAAGTCGTCGAGGCGACTGTTGGTGCACGAGCCCATGAAGACCACGTCGACGGGAATCTGCTTCATGGGCATGCCCGGCGTCAGCGCCATGTACTCGAGAGCACGCTCGGCCGCCGCGCGCTCGTTCGCATCGATGATCGTCGAGGGGTCGGGCACCGACTGGCTGAGCGAAATGCCCTGGCCGGGGTTAGTGCCCCACGTGACGAAAGGCTCGAGCTCGTTGGCGTCGAGGAAGACTTCGGCGTCGAAGACGGCATCATCATCGGTCGCGAGAGTGTTCCAGTAGGCCACCGCGGCATCCCAGTCGGCACCCTCGGGCGCGTGCGGGCGGCCCTTCAGATAGGCGTAGGTCGTTTCGTCGGGAGCCACCATGCCGGCGCGCGCGCCCGCCTCGATCGACATGTTGCAGATCGTCATGCGACCGTCCATCGAGAGAGCACGGATGGCCGAGCCACGGTACTCGAGCACATAGCCCTGGCCGCCGCCGGTTCCGATCTTGGCGATGATGGCGAGAATGATGTCTTTCGCCGTCACGCCGGGCTTGAGCTCACCCTCGACCGTGATGGCCATGGTCTTGAAGGGCTGCAGCGGGAGCGTCTGGGTCGCGAGCACGTGCTCGACTTCGCTCGTGCCAATGCCGAATGCCATGGCGCCGAACGCACCGTGGGTGCTCGTGTGCGAGTCGCCGCACACCACGGTGATGCCCGGCTGGGTCAGCCCGAGCTGCGGGCCAACGACATGCACGATGCCCTGCTCAATGTCGCCGAGCGAGTGCAGGCGCACGCCGAACTCGGCGCAGTTCGCGCGGAGCGTCTCAATCTGAATGCGGCTCGTCGGCTCGGCAATGGGCTTGTCGATCGCGAGAGTCGGCGTGTTGTGGTCTTCGGTCGCGATCGTCAAGTCGGGGCGGCGCACGGGTCGGCCTGCCATCCGCAGCCCGTCGAAGGCTTGCGGGCTCGTCACCTCGTGCACCAAGTGCAGGTCGATGTAGAGCAGATCGGGCTCGCCGTTTTCGCCCTTGGCGACGAGATGGGCATCCCAGACCTTCTCGGCCAGGGTGCGGGGGCGGTTGGTATCAGTCACGGTGAGATCACCCTTCTTGCGATCAAGGCGATGCGGCCGCGTCAGAACTCCGCGACGAGGATGCGACCTGGGGTGATCAGGACTCGTCGCGGCGACGAAGGAGAAGCCGCGCGCGCTGCATCACAGCAGGGTATCACCGGGTCGAGAGTCACGCAGGCGGCGGGGTGTGGCACTCGACGCACGACTGGATGATCGACACCATCTCGTCGAGATCGTCGGTGACGGTGATGAGCTCGAGGTCGCGCGCCGAGATCTTGCCGTCAGCCAGCAGCACATCCCGCAGCCAGTCGACCACGCCCGACCAGAAGTCTGTTCCGACAAGAATCACCGGGAAGTCGCGAAGCTTGCCCGTCTGAATCAAGGTCAACGCCTCGAACAGTTCGTCGAGCGTGCCGAACCCGCCCGGCAGCGCGACAAACGCGCAGGAGTACCGCACGAAGACGGTCTTGCGCACGAAGAAGTGCTCGAACGGCACCACGGTGTCGGCAAAGGGGTTGGGCTCTTCTTCGCGCGGCAGTTCGATCGTCAGCCCGATCGATCGTGCCCCTACCTCGGCGGCACCCTGGTTCGCCGCCTGCATGAGCCCCGGGCCGCCGCCCGTGATCACCGTGAAACCCGCAGCGCCGATGCGACGGCCGGCCTCGACACCGATTGCGTAGCGCGGATGCTCCGCCGCGACCCGCGCGGAACCGAACACCGAGACGCCCAACCGCATGCCATCGAGCACGGCAAACGCGCGCTCGAATTCGAGCTCGACGCTGTCGACCCACTCACGACTCTCGGCGCTCGTGACCTGTCCGGAGAGGAACTGCTCCTCGGTGGGGTGTGGAATCACGACCGGTGTTCGCTCGTGACGGTGTCGGCCTCGCCCTCGGGCGTGGTCGCCTTGTCGTCATCGTCGTCGACCGAGCGCGCCAACGCCGTCGGAATGTAGCGGTGCTCGACGCGGAGCTTGATGAGACTCGCGACAACGGAGATGGCCATCGCCGCGACGATCACGAGCAGCGACGTGACGGTGTCGATCACGGGTACCCACTCGATGTGCTCGCCGCCGTTGATGAACGGAAGCTCGTTCTCGTGCATCGCGTGGAAGATGAGCTTGACGCCAATGAAGGCGAGGATAAACGCGATGCCGTACTTCAAGTACTCGAGCTTGTCGACCAAGTGCCCGAGCAGGAAGTACAACTGGCGCAGACCCATGAGGGCGAACACATTGGCCGTGAACACGATGAACGGGCTCTGGGTGATGCCGAAGATCGCCGGAATCGAGTCGAGCGCGAAGATGAGGTCGGTCGTGCCGATCGCGATCAGCACGATCAACAGTGGAGTCCACAGCCGCCGGCCGTCGATCGAGACGCGCAGCTTCATGCCGTGGAATTCGTCGGTGATGTCGATGCGCTTGCGCAAGAACCGAATGAGCGCGTTCTCGCGTGCCTCATCGTCTTCGCGGCCCGAGAACGCCTGCTGCGCAGCGGTGATGAGCAAGAAGAGGCCGAAGATGTAGAAGACCCAGCTGAAGTTCTCGATCAGCGCGGCGCCGAGCAGAATGAAGATGCCCCGGAAGATGAGCGCCAAGATGATGCCGATCATGAGCACCTCTTGCTGCATCTTCTTCGGCACGGCGAACTGAGCCATGATGATGACGAAGACGAACAGGTTGTCAATCGAGAGGCTGTATTCGGTCAGCCACCCCGCGATGAACTCGCCGCCCGCCTGCGGCCCGACGACCACAAACATGAGCCCGGCAAAGATGAGAGCCAGGGCAACATAGAACGCCACCCACAGGCCCGACTCTTTCGGGTTCGGAATGTGCGGCCGTCGCACGACCAGCAGCAGGTCGAGAATGAGGATCACGCTCAGGATGATCAGCGAACTGATCTCGAACCAAGCGGGAATAACGAAGTCGCTCACGCGAGCCTTTCCGTACGGGGTAGGCGGGTAAGCCTACTCCGGTCGAAGCGTTACTCCTGTTCGAGCGTCAGTGTCCAGGAGAGGTCGCCCTGCTCACCCTCGAGGTCGATCGACGTTGCACCGTCGGTGTAGGGGCCGACGAGCGTCGCGACGCCGGTCGTGAACGCGATCGAGATGGTCAGGGTCTCGTCGGCGACGACCCAGGTGTCGGTCGCGTCGTCGTACTCGGAGCCGCCGAAGGTCAAGCCGACCGTTCCGTCTTCTTGAAACAGGATGCCCCAGTCATCCCCGTCGGAGTCAGTACCTGACCAGCTCGTGCCGATGAGCGGCTCGCCCGTCGACGGGCCGGAGAGAACCTGCGAGATCGTCGAGCATCCGGAGACGGCGATGACGAGAGACAGCGAGAGGGCGGCGGCGAACACTCGAATGCGGGTCATGCGCTCAGGGTACTCTCCCGTTTCGCGCGTTAAGGCAAGAAACCACCCGGATGGCTCCGGGCGGTTTCTGGTTGTGACCCCAGCGGGATTCGAACCCGCGTTACCGCCGTGAGAGGGCGGCGTACTAGGCCGCTATACGATGGGGCCGCGTGCACAACCGTTCGAGTATGCCATAGGCGATGCACGCCGACAAAACTGCCGAGACCTCCGGCACTCGATCGTTCAGGCGAGCACGCGCACGCTGCCCGCATCCATCTCAATGTCGATCGGTAGCGGCGCGATCCGCTCGCCGTCGGCGTAGGCAACCACGCCCTCGGCTTCCACGCGCACCGACTTCGCGCGGTGCACGACGACGCGGTGGTCGGTGATGTGGGTTCCGGCGAAGACGCGCGGGTAGATGCGCAGAAAAGCGAGACGCCCGAGCGGGCGCACGAGCACGACGTCGAAGAGTCCGTCGTCGAGGCTCGCGTTGGGAGCGACCTTCATGCCCCCGCCGAAGGAGAGGTTGTTGGCGACGGCAACGAGCATCGCGCGCTCGGTGTGCACGACGCCGTCGAGGGTCAGGGTGTACTCAATCGGCTTCAACTTCGCGAGCTCGACCAGCAACGCGACGGTGTACCGGCTGCGCCCCCGCGGACGGGTCATGCGGTTGGCGCGCTCGTTCACGAGGGCGTCGAACCCTGCCGAGAGAATGCAGGCGAATCGGGCCGAGCCGCGGGGTTCACTCTGCCCGCCGAAACCGATCGTGCCGCCGTCGATGACGCGGGGAGGCCGACCAAGGGCGGCCAGGAGCGCCTCGATCGCTGCTTCCGTATCGCCGATCGGGATTCCCAGGCCGCGGGCCATGTCATTGCCGGTGCCGCTCGGCACGAGGCCGAGGGGCACCTTCGTGCCCTGCAGTGCCGTGACTCCGAGGTTGATCATGCCGTCGCCGCCGACCACGACAAGAGCGTCGGGCTTCTCACGCACCGCCGTGCGAGTGGCCTCCAGCAACTGGGCGAAGTCGGGTTCGATGAGACTCGTCACCTCGTGACCCAGGCCTCGGAGAGTGGTCACGACGGCGGGGCCGACCTCACGCCCTCGACCGAACGAGGCGTTGGGGTTGATGGCGACGACGATGCGCTTCGACGACGATGTCATTCGCTGATTATGGCGCGAGGCGAGGCCTCATGCGCGTCACGACCGCGGAGTGCGGTGATCGTGTTCAGCTTCCGCGGTTCTGCTGCAGTTCGAAGACAGCGAGCAACTCGGCAACCGCCTTGTCGCGATCGTCTCCGCCCGCCTCGAACATGTCCGAGACATGCGTGCGCACGTGGTTTTCGACGAGGAGCTTGTTGAGACTGCGGAGGCTCTTCTGTACAGCGAGGGACTGCGTGATGATGTCCATGCAGTACTCCTCGTTCTCGATCATCTTTTCGATTCCGCGCAGCTGGCCTTGCAGGATGCGCGAGCGGTGGAGGGCACGTTTCTTGATGTCATCGATCACATCGAGATCGTACCCCCCGGGGGTCTCGAGTGTCGCCTCTGTTCGATGTCGCTGTCGCCGGGCGCTGAGTAGGGTGACGGCATGAAGATCACCAAGCGCGAACACGCCTGCCTCGTCATTGAGCACGAGGGCGCAACCCTCGTGATCGACCCTGGCCACTTCACGGCCCCGTTCAGCGCGCCGGGGCTCGCAGCGATCGTCGTAACCCACGAGCACGGCGATCACGTCACGCGAGACAACCTTGACCGACTGCTGGCCGATGCGCAGGGGCCCGTCGAACTGTTTGCTCCGGAGGGGGTTGCTGCTGCGCATCCCGATTACCACTGGCAACTCGTCGATGGAGGCGACGTGCGCGCGGCCGGCCCGTTCGCTCTCGCCTTCTCGGGAGGCCGTCACGCGATGATTCACCGATCGATTCCGATCGTCGACAACGTGGGCGTATTCGTGAATGAGACGCTCTACTACCCGGGCGACTCGTTCACCGTGCCCGAGCGTGAGGTGCCCGTGCTGGCGGTGCCGTCGAGCGCACCGTGGTTGAAGATCGGCGAGGTCATGGACTACCTCGAGGCGGTGAAGCCGCGACTCGCTTTTCCGACCCACGAACGCGTCAACTCCGACACGGGCAACGCCATGGCCAACGCCCGCATCACGAGCGTCGTCGAGGCCCACGGCGGACGCGTCGTGGTGCTGCAGCCCGGCGAGAGCCTCGAGCTCGACTAACGACCCGGCTCGGCGGCGACGCTGCGCTGCCGCCGCGCTCCCGCGGCGAGCACCGCGAGGGACGCGGCGAGGGCGAGCGCGGCGATGGCGATTCCGATCGACAGGGTGAGGGCATCCGGAGCCACAATCGACTGGCCGCGCAGAGCCTGCATCGTCACGAGCCCGACGACGGCGAGGTAGGCACCCGCACCGGTGAGCACGAGGCCGCGGCGCACGAGCGCGTCGCGCAGCACCGGAATGCGGCGAGCGCCCGCCTCGAGCAGCAGAGCAAGCAAGGGCAGTGCCTGCAGCGCGTGCATGCCAATGAAGTGCGGAATGCGCAGGTCGCCCGCGACCGTGCTCCAGCCGAGCAACGGAAGGCCGGGGCCACCGTCAGCCGAACCGACTGTGTGCGCGCCGGCAATGCCCTGCCAGTCGTTGAGCTGATCGGCGGTCGGGCCCGTCATCAAGAACGCGAGGCCCATGCCGATGAGCGAGATGACAACACCCGTGCGAATGGCCGCTTGGCGCGCCGGGTCGGCACCCGGGTTGCGCCACAGTGCAACGGCGGCGACGAACGTGGCGATCCACAGGGTGGTGATCGCGAAGGCCATGATCGACCAGAGAGTGGTCGTGAGCGGCGTCGACACGTTGAAGTGACTCGTGATTCCGGCAATAGCCGCACCCGTGATGATGACGAGCTCAATCGCGAGCGTGATGGTAATCACTGTGCCCGCCCACCACGCGGCGCGTTGCCAGCGCGTGAAGTGGCCGATGATCCACGCCCAGGTGATGGCGTAGATCGTGCCCGAGATGGCGAACTTCAGCGGCTTCTCCCACAGGTTCACGCCGAGCACTTCGCGGTCGTCGACAAGCCAGCCGACGAACGTCACGACGGTTAAGGCGGCCAGCAGGATGCCCAAGACCAGCAGCGGGCGGTGCCAACGAGTCGGCGGAAGGTCGAGGCGCCAGTCGGCAGGGGCGGGGGTCATGGTCGTGGCGGTCATGGTTTAGTCCTTCGGATGGGTGTCGTGACCGGGGGCGGGAGTGCCCTCCGGCAGGGGGAACCGGCGGAACGATTCCGCCTCTTGAGCGATGCGCCGCAGGCCAGCGAAGAGTGCGTCGCCCAAAATGGTGCCGACGACGACCACCCTGGTCATCGCGGCCTCATCGCGCGCCGACGCAACGGCGGCCAGGTCGGCTGCCGCAACGAGATCGGCAGCGTGCGCGTAGCGCTCGAGGGCCGCCTCGGTGATGACGTCGAGGTCAAGGGCGGCGTAGGTGTCGACGACGCGCGCGGCCATCGCGAGGCCGGGGTTGTCGGGGTAAACGTTCCACCCCTGGCGCTCGCACAGGGCGGCGATGCGGTCGGCGCCACCGCCCTCGTCGCCCGACGGAGTTCTCGGCAACGAGGCCTCAGAGACCGCGTATTGAGCGACGCCGAAGACCGAGCTGAGTGCGAGGCTGTCGTCGTCCAGCGCATTGATGACGTCGACCGCTTGCGCAACGGTTAGCCCGCCCACGTCGAGCAAAGCGCGCACGAGGCGCACCCGGTCAACGTGGGTCTGATCGTACTGAGCCTGGTTGGGGCTCGTGCGTTCGCCCGCGGGCAACAGGCCTTCGCGCAGGTAGAACTTGAGCGTGGGCACCGGCGTGCCCGTCGCGGAGCTCAGTTCGGACATCCTCATGCACAGATAGTAACACTATCGATAGTGCCACTGTCTATATTTTTCTGAGCCGCGGTGTCGGGGGTGCGCTACAGACTCATCGCTCATGAGCCCCTCTTCTCGCCGCGCCCCCGCGTGCCCCGTGTGCACATCACGCGAGGTCATTCCGATCGTCTACGGCCTGCCTTCGGGCGACGACGTCGAGCGCGCCGAACGGGGTGAGTTCGTGCTGGGCGGCTGCCTCGTCGGGCTGCACGACCCCGACCCTGACCCCAGCCACTGCTGCACAGCGTGCGGCACGTCGTTCGACGCGCGCTCGGGCATGATCGCCTGGTCGTGAAGCCCACGCGCGGAAGCCAGGCTGTGGCGACGAGGCCACATGAGGGAAGGAAGAGCTGGGGTGCCTGGACTCGAACCAAGAACAACTGAACCAGAATCAGCCGTGTTGCCAATTACACCACACCCCATCAGCAGGGCTTCCGCCCGCTGAGGCGACCCGTGACCGGGCCGAGTTGCGAGTTTACCCTACGGCCGGTGTGACGATGAACGACAGCTGGCAGAAGCCCGCGCCGAAGCACGTGGTCTCGGCGACGACGCCCATGCCCGCCGCGAGACCCCGGTTGGTGCGCAACACCGTGGGGGTCCCACTCTCACGCGCATCGGTGACTGACTGAGCAAGTTGAAGTGTCGTGAACGGGGTGTATCCGAAGTCGGGTGCGCGAGCGCTGACCGCCAGGTAGGTCTGAGTGAAGGTGAACGTGCCGCGCTCTTCGACGCGCACCGACTGCAGGCGACCCCCCGAGGTGGAGATCGTGAACTGCGGCGTCGTGAACAGCGCTCCGTTGGGCTCGTCATCCGTGGCGATGAGCACCAACCGGTAGTCGAGGTCGGTCTCGTGTGGGCCGACCGTCGTCGCACCGTCGGCGGGGAGCCCTAACTCATTCGTGTCGACGGGAGGCGAGCTGAGATCGATGCGTGGTGTGCGAGCACTTTCGATATAGCGCAGGCCCTCGTCGGTGAACACCGACCAATTCAAGTCGGTCACCTGATCGGTCTGGGCAGGGCCCGGGCCCGCCGTGATGCGGGGCGCTGCAATCAGAGCGAACAACACCGCGGCCAGAATGATGATCGAGAGAATCACGGCAGGAATCCAGCGCACCCACTCCGGTCGGTGCGGATTCGCGAAGCTCATGCCCCCAGTCTGTCACTGCCACGACACGGCTTCCGGATGCTCGCGCCCCCCTCACCCCTCCCCCACCCGCCGCGGACTACCGTAGAGGGGTGCCGCCGCCACGCCCCCGCACCCGCCGCGCCCTCGTGGTTGCCGTCGCGGGTGCCCTGCTGTTGTTGGCGGTGAGCGTCGTTCTCGCCCGATGGTGGCGCGAGACCGGGGCCGGAGCCGCCTTCATCGCCGACTTCCCCGGCTCGGTCGCTCCACCGCCCGGCACGCCGGAAGGTTTTCCGGCCTGGCTCAGCTGGACCCACTTTCTCAATGGGTTCTTCTTGCTCTTCATCGTCAGCTCGGCCCTGCACCTGCGCGCCGGCATGCGGCCGCCGGCTTTCGTGACGCGTCGAAACCGCTGGCCGCGCACGGCGAACCCTCCGAAGCGGCTGGGCCTCCACACCTGGTGGCACCTCGTGGTCGTGACGCTGTGGATCGCGACGGGGCTGACCTATGTGACCCTGCTACTCGTCAGCGGCCACTGGGCCCGCATCGTGCCCACCGAGTGGTCAGTGTTTCCCAACGCGATCTCAGCGGGGCTTCAATACCTCTCCCTCGACTGGCCCGAGCACAACAGCTGGGCCTACTACAACAGTCTGCAGGTGCTGTTCTACGGTGCGACGGTGTTCGTTGCCGCGCCCCTCGCGCTCGCGACCGGCCTGCGCCTGTCGCCGGTGTGGCCGGAGCGGTGGATGCGCAACCGAGGCCCTCTGTCTGACGCCTGGGCGCGGCAAATCCACTCGCTCGTGCTGTGGTTCTACCTGGCCTTCACGGTCGTGCATGTCGGGCTCGTTTTCCTCACCGGGGCACGCCGCAACCTCAACGCGATGTATCTCGGCATCGACGACCCATCGAGCTGGTGGGGGCTCGTTGTGTTCGCGGTGTCGGCGGTCGTCATGGCCGTCGCGTGGGTGCTGTTGCGACCGCCCGCGCAAGTCGTGATCGCCGAACGCGTCGCCGACGTGCGACGCATGCCGGCCGCGCCGCGCGGCTAGAGGCGCGAGGCTTGCGCAGCGGGAGGCTCGGCTAGAGGCTCAGCTAGAGGCTCGCGCGCAAGGCCGTCAGCCGGGCAAGCGTCGACTCGCGCCCGAGCAACTGCATCGACTCGAACAGCGGCGGGCTCACTCGCCGACCCGAGATGCCGACCCTGAGCGGCCCGAAGGCGGTGCGCGGCTTGAGCCCGAGACCATCGATGAGGGCCTCGCGCAGCGCGGCCTCGATGGGCTCGGGCTCGAACGTCTCGAGCGAGGTGAGCGCTGCGACTCCCGCGTCGAGCACGGCGGCCGCGTCGGCGTCGAGCGAGCTGCGGGCATCCGCGTCGATCTCAAGGTCGGCGTCGTCGGTGAACAAGAAGGCGACCATTCCCGGCACTTCGCCGAGCAGCGTCACCCGCTCCTGCACGAGCGGTGCCGCGGCCGCAAGCATGGCGCGCTCGCTGGGGCGCGGCACGTCATTGAACAAACCAGCGCCGCTGCAGTACGGGATGCTGCGCTCAACGAAATCGTCGACCGACAACCGCCGCACGTGGTCGCCGTTGATGGCCTCGGCTTTCTTCACGTCGAACCGCGCCGGGTTGGGGTTGACGTCGGCGACGTCGAACGCGGCCGTCATCTCGTCCATCGTGAACACGTCGCGGTCAGCCGCGAGCGACCAGCCGAGCAGCGAGAGGTAGTTGAGCAGGCCCTCGCGAATGAAGCCGCGGTCTCGGTGGTGGAAGAGGCTTGACTCGGGGTCACGCTTGCTGAGCTTCTTGTTGCCCTCACCGGTGACGTAGGGCAGGTGTCCGAATCGCGGAATCGCCGTGGCCACCCCCACCTCAATGAGTGCGTGATACAGCGCGATCTGCCGTGGCGTCGACGAGAGCAGGTCTTCACCGCGCAACACGTGGGTCACCCCCATGAGCGCATCATCGACCGGGTTCACGAAGGTGTAGAGCGGCGCGCCGTTCGGTCGTACCACCACGAAGTCGACGAAGCTGCCAGCCGGGAAAGTGATCTCGCCGCGCACCAGGTCGGTGAAGCTCAGGTCGGTGTCGGGCACCCGAAGCCGCAAGGCGGGCTCGCGGCCCTCGGCGCGGTACGCGGCCTTCTCCTCCTCAGAAAGCGAACGCTCCCAGTTGTCGTAACCCTGCTTCGGGTCGCGGCCGAGCTCGAGGTTCTTCGCCTCGATCTCTTCGCCCGTCATGAAGCTCTCATAGAGATGCCCGCTTGCGCGCAACTGCTCGATCACGCCCGCGTAGATCTCACCGCGCTGCGACTGCCGATAGGGCGCATCCGGCCCGCCGGTCTCGACGCCTTCGTCCCAATCGATGCCGAGCCAGCGCAAGCCGTCGAGCAACTGGTGGTAGCTCTCTTCGCTGTCACGAGCTTGGTCGGTGTCTTCGATGCGGAAGATCATCGTGCCGCCCGTGTGTCGCGCATATGCCCAGTTGAACAGGGCCGTACGAATGAGCCCGACGTGCGGGGTTCCGGTCGGAGACGGGCAGAAGCGAACGCGCACATCGGCACCGGTCGCAGTCGAGAAAGCGGGGCTGGTCACACGTGCGAGTCTACGGCGGGCACAGCGAGGTCGACTGCGAGCGGTGCTGACGTCGCCTCGTGCGGGGCTCGGGGCGTCACGACGAGCGCCACGACCACGGTCGCGACGAGAAGCATGGCGATAAACGACAGCCCCGCATAGCCCAGAATCGCCAGGGCCACCCCCGCAAGCGCGCCGCCCAGGGCGCCGCTCGCGCTCATGACAAGGTCGCTGCGGCCTTGAACGATGGTTCGCCGGTCAGGCAGTGCTGACTCCGTCAACAGCGCCGAACCCGCCACTGTACTGGCGCTCCACCCCAATCCGAGAAGAATCAGCCCGGCGACGACCCAGCCCTCGCTCTCGGCGCCGAATCCCGTCATGAGAAGGCTTGCGGCGAACATGCCTTGCCCCAGGGCGATCGTCGACCGGCGCCCCATACGATCGGCGAGAATCCCGAAGACCGGCGACAGGGCATACATGCCGGCGATGTGCAGGCTGATCGTGAAACCGACGATCACCAAGCTCGCACCGTGAGCGGTCAGATGCACGGGCGTCATGGCCATGACGGAGACCATCGTGGCGTGGCCCATCGCGATCGAGATCATGGCAAGACGAATGCCGGGCCGATCGTCAATTGCCACGGGCGGAGCGTCGGCGGCGACTCCCGTTCGCTTCGCCTCGTCGCGGGATGCTCGCTCCCGTTGGTCGCGCCAGGCCGCCGCAACGCGCAACGGATCGGGCCGCAGACCGATCAAGTAGAGCACCGCGGCAAGGCTCTGAGCGATGACCGTGAACAAGAACGGGCCGCTCAACTCAGGGAGACCCAGATATGCGCCAAGGGTTTCGCCCGGACCGATGAGGTTAGGGCCCGAGACCGCACCGACCGTCGTCGCCCAGACGACGAGCGACAAATCACGACCTCGCGTCTGCGGTGCCGCTAAGTCGACGGCGGCGAATCGCGACTGAAGGTTGACTGCCGTGCCGGCTCCGATCAAGGCGATACCGAGCAGCAAGAGGGCGAAGCTCTGGGTGCCCGCAGACACCATTGCGATGACCGCCCCCGTCGCTGCAGTCAATGCGCCCGTCGCGAGTGCCGGCGCTCGACCCGCGCGGCGAGCTAGCCGTGCAAGGGGAATCGCCGCGAGAGCTGCCCCCAGAGTCACCATTGTCGCGGCCATGCCGCTAAAGGCCGGAGAGCCTGAGATCTCAGCGGCGAGAATCGCACCGATGGAGAGGGTCGCTCCCATACCGAGCCCAGCGAGCACTTGCCCGAACATCAGAACCGTTCGCGTGTGCCGTTGAACGGCAGCGACCGACTCGACGGTGAGGGTGGTCATCGCACGACGATCACTCGGGGTTGTCGACTCGATCATCACGATTCTTTGCGGGGTTGCGCAGCGTGCCGAGCCCCTCGATCGTGATCTCGACCGTCTGGCCGTCAACGAAGCCCCCGAGACCATCGGGGGTACCGGTCATGATGATGTCACCCGGCAACAAGGTCCAGGCGTCGCTCACGAACTCGATGATCTCAGGAACCCCGTAGATCATGTCGCGCGTATTTCCCGATCGCCGGGGTTCGCCGTCGACGAAGGTGGAAATCTCGAGGTTGGATGGATCGAGCTCGGTCTCGATGAATGGCCCGATCGGAGCGAAAGTGTCGTAGCCCTTGGCACGCGCCCACTGCCCGTCGGCAAACATCACATCGCGGGCCGATACATCGTTGCCGATCGTGTAACCGAAGACGACGTCACGCCAGTCTTCTTTCTTGACACGCTTCGCCACGGCACCGATGACCACGACGAGTTCGCCCTCGTGGGTGATGCGTCCTTCGACCGGCGGCAGGATAATCGGTTCGTCGGGCCCGATCACGGCCGTATTGGGCTTCAGAAAAATGAGCGGATTCTGCGGGCCGTCATACTGCATCGTTTGCACGTGAGCCGCATAGTTCATGCCGATGCAGACGACCTTCGAGCGCGGGATGACCGGCGCAAGCAACCGCGCGTCAGCAAGCTTCACGCGCTCACCCGTGGTGTCGTACCCATGAAACATCGGGTCACCGGTGAGGACCACGAGTTCGTCGTCATCGACAATGCCGAATCGTGGGTCGTCACCCGTGCTGAAGCGTGCGATCTTCACTCGCTCAGCCTAACTGCATGAACGGAAGGTGCCGCTCGGGGCACCTTCCGTTCTGCAGCGATCAGCAGGGCGAGGTGATGGGTGCCGTGTACACCTGGGTCGGGGCGTCAGCTGACTCAACAGTCACGCGAAGGGTCTTTCCGATGTTCTGTTGGTTTCCCGTGAGTGAGCCGTTCCAGACGTTTCCTTGGCCGGTGTACTGCCCCAGCCACGAGCCGTCGAAGTCAAGCCAGACGTTGTATTCGTTCTGCCGCTCGAAGGTGACCGCGGTGATGCCCTTGCGGTAGGAAAGGTCGTAGTTCGCCGTAACTGTCACGATCAGTTTGCCGCCACTGCAACGTTGTGACGCGATGGCCGAACTGATCGTGCCACCAGCTGGCGGTGCGGCGGATGGGGCCGCCGACGGACTCGCGGCTGGACTCGACGACGGAGCGGACGAGGTCCCCGACGAGGTCGACCCTGACGAGTTGGTACCGGAGTTGCTCGAGGATCCTGAGCTGCTGCTCTCTGAGCTCGAATCCTGGCTCTCAGAATCGTCCGCCTGGTCAGATTCGTCTTCTGCTGACGCCTCCGTGGTCGAATCGTCGGTCTCGGCCTGCGAAGTGGGTTGCAGATCGGCGACCGGGCCGGTTTCGTCGGCTGGCGCACAGGCCGTGAGTGCTACGGAGAGCGCGCACACCGCAGCGAAGGCGGTAGCGGCGCGCCAGAACGGTACAGAGGAAAGCTCTTGGGTGTTCATGGGCATGCCCTTCGGTCGGGAACCAAACGTGGTTACACTCACTAAACCGGCTCACCTTTCAGTACTCTGAAATTCGATCACCGCCCACACCTCTTTCACACTGCGGGGCATTCATGAGCGAGCGCAGCGAACCCACGGCGGAGTTCCCTTTCGTCGGCCGCCAGCGCGAGCTCGAGCGTCTTGGCGCGCTCGTCGAGAGCGAGAGCCGCACCTCAAGCGCGATTGAAGTTGCGGGGCCCGCGGGCATCGGTAAAACACGGCTCATACGCGAGTTCGTTCGCTCACATGCACCGACTCGAGTTGTCTGGGAATCGTGTCGGCGAACGGCCGCCTACGGTCCGTGGAGTCGAATCGCCGGTCGACTTGCCGATCGACCCTTTAGCGCGCTTGCTGCAATCGTGCTCGGTGACGATACCTTTGCGGCATCGCGTGCTGATCTGTTCGAGGCGACGGTCGAGTTCTTCCGTGAGCACGCTTCGGCAGATCCGTTGCTGATCGTGCTCGATGACCTTCACGATGCAGACAGCGACACGCTCGCACTCACCCGACACGCTGCGTCTATGTTGGGCGCCAGCAAGGTCACCATCCTCGCGACGGTCAGGGCGGACTCACGAGAGGCGGGGCTGATCCCCGGAGCCGCCCGGCTCACGCTTGCTGGCCTCGATACCGATGATGTCCAGGTGCTGCTCGGTCACGATCACGTCGCCGAACGTTTTCGCAGTCGCACAGCGGGTAATCCCCTGCACCTTGAACGGCTCGTTCGGCGCGCTTCTGGGGAGCCGAGCGACGTTCCACTGGCCGAGTTGCTCACTCGTCAAGTCGATGAGTTGGGCGACGATGAGCGAGCCACACTCCTCGCCCTCACCGTTCTCGACAGACCAACGGTTCACGCCGAGCTCTCGGCGGTCTCCGGGGTCAGCGAGGTTTCGAGCTACCGATCAGTTGAGGCGCTTCGCTCGGCGGGCTTCATCGATGGCGAAGGCACCGACGAGCGACCACTCGTGCTGCACCATGGCCTCATCGGCGCGGTCGCACTTCAGCATGTCGATCGTGATGCTCTTCGACTCATCCACGGGCGCGCCTCCGACATGATCGCGAGCGAGCCAGGCTCGCTGGATTTGGTCTCTCACCACCTCCTCGTCACCCATGCCACGAACAGTGAAGACAGCGTTCGCGAACACCTCGCCTCGGGGCTTCGCGCTGCGAATGCGCTCGCCTACGGGGAGGCAGCACAGCGGCTGAGTGACGCCGCGACGGCCCTCCAGCACCTCGACTCTCCGGCCCGTGACCTTGTCGTCGATGTGCACATTGCCCTGGCGAGTGCGCTTGCCCGACTTCGTGATTCCGATGGGGCAGAAGCGGCGCGTGATGCGGCTTGGAATGCCGCGACACAATCTGACGATCCTGCGGTGGTCGCTCGAGGCGCTTTGGGCGCGGACTTCAGATTCGGATTCGCTGGCGAGAGAGGTGTCGAGTGGTCGCGGCGCTGCGAGTTAGCGCTTTCTGGCGGACCTGCACTGCCCAAAGCCACGCGGGCGCGACTCCATGCCGCGCTCGCCTGCCACGCTCTGGGCTTTCTCCCCGCTGCGCAAGCCCGATCGCACGCAGAGCAGGCTCTATCGCTCGCCGAACGAGCGGGTGACGACTACGCCCTCGGCTGCGCACTCATAGCGTGGGTGGTGACCGACCTTGATCCCGACACTCTCGACGAGCGCCTCGTTGCCGCACACCGGGTGGCTGCCATTGCGGAGACGTGTGGCGCTCTCGACCTCGCGAGCAACGCCTACTTCTTGCTCATGGCATGTTTGCTTGAGCGGGGTGACGTTCGATTAGTCGATGCCGAACTCGCATCTCGCCATCGCCGCTCTAGCTCATATGCCGAGCTCGAGAACGGGCGCCACGCGGGCTGGTTCCGTTGTATGCGAGCGATTCTCGACGGACGCGTGAGTGATGCTGAAACCTTGAGCCTCGTTGCGTTCCAAGCGGCGCGAGAAGAGGGTGACGACGACGCCCTGCCCGTTCACATCGGCCAGCTGGGGATTATTCGTTGGCTTCAAGGGCGCGAAGCAGAAGTCGAGCCGTTCTACGCGGCTGCCCGTGCCGAACAGCCCAATGATGCCGTGTGGATCGCGGTGCTCGCGCGACTGTGGGCACTGAGTGGCCGCCACGATGCGGCTCGCGGCGCCCTCGACGCGCTCGGCGATCTTGGCGACGTTGCTCGTGATCGAAACTGGCTCATCACCATGGCAACAGCCGCCGAAGCGGCTGCAGAAACCGACCACACCGCCACCCTTCCCGTGCTCCGCGAGATGCTGATTCCGTACTCTGCGCGTCTTGTCCCCATCGGGCTCGGCATCGCGTGCTGGGGCACGGTCGCTCGACCACTCGCGCTCGTGTGTCGCGCACTCGGGAGAACGTCTGAAGCAGAGCACTTTCTGCGGTCGGCGATTCAGTCGTGTTCAGCGGCAGGCGCCCAGCCGTGGATCGCTCAGGCCCAAGTCGATCTTGCGGAACTGCTCATCGAGAGTGATCCATCGTCAAGCGAAGCCCTCCGGCTCGCCCAATCCGCCCTCGCCACGGCGCAAAGCCTTTCGATCGTGCCCGTTCGTGAGTCTGCCGCGGCGATCCTTGCCTCACGAGAGACCCCCCTGGTCAACAGCGTCGCTCCGTTGGTGGCTTCTCTGAACAGCCCGACGATTTCAGTCTTGGGCACCTTCGCCGTGATCGGTGCAAACGGCGAAACAGCCTCCTGGACCTCTCGTAAAGCCCGTGAGCTCTTGAAGCTTGTCGTCGCACGGCAGGGCCGCGCGCTCTTGCGCGACGAGGCAATCGATGCGCTCTGGCCCGGGTCTCACTCGACCGACGCCGCAAATCGCCTGTCGGTGGCTTTGTCGACAGTTCGACGCGCTCTTGACCCCGCGCGTGAGCATACCCCAGATGCGTTCATCATCGCCGACCGCGCCGGAATCTCTCTTCGGAGCGACGCAGTAACCGTCGATCTGACCGCATTCCGAGATCGAGCTCGTCACTGGAATTCGACCGACACACTCACCCGAGTCAGCGAGGCTGGCGTGGTCGAGCTCCGATCGCTTCTCGAGAGCTACGCGGGTGACGCGTTCGCCGATGAGCCCTACGCTGACTGGGCATCGGGCGTGCGGGATTCAACCCGATCTCTGTTCGTCGCCGCCGCACACGAGTCTGTCGCACTCTGTGAATCGAACGACGACGATCTCGGTGTCGTTGAGATGTGCAATCGCATTCTGGAGGCAGACCCATTCGACGAACCCGCCCACCAGGCCATGATCGCCGCGCTTGAGCGATTGGGCGCACACGGCCGGGCCACGCACGCACGTTCGGTCTATCGCGCTCGCCTCACGGAGTTGGGCATTGAGTCGCCCGACGTCATTGACGAACCGGTGCGAAACAGGCGTTCTGCTTCTTCAGCCGTGAGGTAGCTCGAGTGCGAAGCTTTTGGTCGAGTTCGACTATCCGCGCTGACCGAGACGGGATCAGCGTGCGCATGGCTGCCGTCAGCGCAAGGTGACGACATAGGTTGCCGTCATGACACCCTCTGCGTCAGTGGCAACGGAAAGATCAACGCGATGCGTGTCACTCGTAAAGGCACCGTAACCACTCGTCGCGTCGCTAGAGACTGCCGATGGCGCAAAGCCGGCCTGCTCGAGCGTCGTCGCGGCGTCAGCGAAGCTCAGGCCTCCGTTGAGCTCGGTGCGAACGACCCACCCCGAACCTTCGGGTCCGGCGCCACCGCCCAGAATGTCACCAGTGAGGGGCACGTTCGGGGGAAAGCTGCTGGGCACCTGGCCGTCGCCGGTCAGTTCTACACCTCCGAGAACCTCGTCGACCAGGCCGCGAACCTGCTCATCGATTCCTCCGACCAGCTGATCGACGCCCTGCTGCACGAGACCCTCAACAATGTTGTCGAGAGGCGTGCCAGTGCTGCACGCCGTCGTTCCGGCGAGTAGCGCCATCGACATCGCCGCGGCGATCGTGATACGGGCAGGGCGGGACATGGTCATTGTTGCTCCTCTCATCAATGGTTCGGCGACAGTGTGGGGTGGACGTTAAGCGTTTTGCTTCTTGAGCCGCGACGTCGCTCGGGCCCGCAAGGTTTGGTCGAGCTCGACCTTGCGAATGCGCACGATCTCGGGGGTGACCTCGACGCACTCATCTTCGCGCGCGAACTCGAGGCACTCTTCCAGCGTGAGCTGACGCGGAGGGGTCAAGCGTTCGAGCTCTTCCGCGGTCGACGAGCGAATGTTGTTGAGCTTCTTCTCTTTCGTGATGTTGACGTCCATGTCGTCAGCACGCGAGTTCTCGCCCACGACCATTCCTTCGTAGACCTCTTCCGTCGGCTTCACGAAGAAAGTCATGCGCTCTTGCAGGGTCATCATGGCGTTGCTCGTGACGACACCCGACCGGTCGGCAACGATCGAGCCGTTGTTGCGCGACACGATCGACCCCGCCCACGGCTCGTAGCCGTGCGCGATCGCATTGGCGATGCCGGTGCCGCGCGTCGTCGTCAAGAACTCCGTGCGGAACCCGATGAGACCGCGGCTTGGAACGATGAACTCCATGCGCACCCATCCGGTGCCGTGGTTCGTCATGCCTTCCATGCGGCCGCGACGGGCGGCCAGAAGCTGCGTGATGGCGCCGAGGTATTCCTCGGGCGCATCGATCGTGAGGTGTTCGAACGGCTCGTGCAGCTTGCCGTCGATCGTCTTGGTGACCACCTGGGGCTTGCCGACGGTGAGTTCGAACCCCTCGCGGCGCATGTTCTCGACGAGGATCGCCAGTGCGAGTTCGCCGCGGCCCTGTACCTCCCAGGCGTCGGGGCGCCCGACATCAACCACGCGGATCGAGACGTTACCGATCAGCTCGCGGTCGAGACGGTCTTTCACCATGCGGGCCGTCAACTTGTGGCCCTTGACCTTGCCAACAAGCGGCGAGGTATTGGTGCCGATGGTCATCGAGATCGCTGGTTCGTCCACTGTGATCGCCGGCAACGGGCGAATATCGTCGAGGTCGGCGATCGTCTCGCCGATCGTGATGTCTTCGATGCCGGCAATGGCCACGATGTCGCCAGCCATGGCCGACTCGGCCGGGTACCGCTCGAGCGCGCGGGTCTTCAAGAGCTCGGTGATGCGCATCGAGGAGTGCGTGCCGTCGTGGCGCACCCACGCGACCTGCTGGCCCTTCTTGAGCGTGCCGTTGAAGATACGCAAGAGCGCGATGCGGCCCAAGAAGGGGCTCGCGTCGAGGTTCGTCACGTGCGCCTGCAGAGGGTGCTCGTCGTCGTAGCTCGGGGCCGGAATGTGCTGCAGGATCGCCTCGAACAGTGGTTCAAGGTCACTGTTGTCGGGCAGTTCGCCGTCGGCCGGACGATTCCGGCTTGCCGCGCCGGCGCGGCCTGACGCGTAGATGACCGGCAGGTCGAGAATCGCATCGACGTCAAGGTCGGGCACCTCGTCTTGCAGGTCACTCGCCAAGCCCAGCAGCAGGTCGTGGGTCTCTTCTTCGACGGCCTCGATGCGAGCATCCGGTCTGTCCGTCTTGTTGACCAGCAGAATCACCGGCAGCTTCGCCGCAAGTGCCTTACGCAGAACGAAACGAGTCTGCGGTAGCGGGCCCTCGCTCGCGTCAACGAGCAAGACGACGCCATCGACCATGCTCAAGCCGCGCTCAACCTCGCCGCCAAAGTCGGCGTGCCCCGGGGTGTCGATGACGTTGATCGTGATCTCTCGACCCTCGGCGTGCACGCCCTTGTAGGTCACGGCCGTGTTCTTGGCGAGAATCGTGATGCCCTTTTCGCGCTCGAGATCGTTCGAGTCCATCGCGCGGTCTTCGAGATGGGCGTGCGCTGCGAACGAGTCGGTCTGCCGCAGCATCGCGTCAACGAGAGTGGTCTTGCCGTGGTCGACGTGGGCGACAATCGCCACGTTGCGCAGGTCGGTGCGGGTGGCGATTGCCATGGTGAATCAGTCCTTGGTGGCTGCGCGCTGCTCTCGACGCTCCCGCTGCGCCACTGGATCGGGCAGGGGAACAGCGGCGATGAGGCGCTGAGTGTAAGGGTCTTGGGGGTTGCGCAGAATCTGATCGCGCGAACCCTGCTCCACCAGTCTACCCCGGTGCATCACCGCGATCCGGTGCGCGAGGATATCGACCACCGCGAGGTCGTGACTGATGAAGAGGCAGGCGAACTGAAGACGCTGCTGCAGGTCTTGCAGCAGGTCAAGGAATCGCGCTTGTACCGAAACGTCGAGGGCGCTCGTGGGCTCGTCGGCAACGAGCAGCTCGGGAGTCAGGGCAAGGGCGCGAGCGATGCCGACGCGCTGGCGCTGTCCACCACTGAGCTCATGCGGGTAGCGGTTGCGATAGCTCGTGGGCAACTCGACCTGCGTCAGCAGCTCTTCGACGCGCTTGTCGAGGTCTTTACCCTTCGCTTCACCCGCGAGCAGGAGCGGTTCACCAATGCTCTCGCCGATCGGCATGCGCGGGTTGAGGCTTGAGCCCGGGTCTTGAAAGACGATTCCGGCCTTGCGGCGCAAGGGCTTGAGATCACGCAACGACGCCTTGGAGATGTCGATCCCTGCCGACACGAGCTGACCGTACTTGATGGGCAGGAGTCCGACCGCAGCGCGGCCCAAGGTGGTCTTGCCGGATCCTGACTCACCGACGAGCCCGACGATCTCGCCGGGGTAGACGTCGAGGCTGATGTCGTCGGCCGCCAAGAAGGCCGGCACGCGGCCACGCTTCGGGTATTCGATCGAGACATCGCGAAACGACAGGACGGGTTCGACGCCCTTCCGGTCGACCGACCCGGAGCCCGCTTCAGTGATGTCAAGCCCGAGGTGCGGCACAGAGGCGAGGAGCGACTGAGTGTAGGGGTGCTGAGGCCGCTGGAAGATGTCGAGCGCGGTTCCTTGCTCGACCGCAATGCCGTCTTTCATCACCATGATCGAGTCAGAAAGATCGGCCACGACACCCATGTCGTGCGTGATCAAGACGATCGCGCTGTCGAGTCGGGTGCGCAGGCTTCGCATGAGGTCGAGAATCTCGGCCTGCACCGTGACGTCGAGCGCCGTCGTCGGCTCATCGGCGATGAGCAAGACAGGGTCACACGAGATCGCTTGCGCGATCATCGCGCGCTGACGCTGACCACCCGAGAGCTGGTGAGGGTACTTGTTGAACGCCGTGGGCGGGTCAGGCATTTCGACCTTTTCGAGCAACTCGATCGCGCGTTCTTTCGCTTGCATCGGCGTGAGGTCGAAGTGGGTGCGGAGCGTCTCGACGATCTGGAAGCCCACCGTGTAAACGGGGTTGAGCGCCGTCATCGGCTCTTGGAAGATCACGGCGATCTGCTGACCGCGCACGGCACGCAGTTCGGCCTTGTCGAGGTGAGAGATATCGCGACCCAGCAGAGAGATCGTGCCGGTGACACGTGCTGTCGAGGGGAGAAGACCGAGCAAGGCCATCGAGCTCGACGACTTGCCCGAACCCGACTCGCCCACGATCGCAAGAACTTCGCCGCGCTTGACCGTGTAGTTGAGTCCGACGGCAGCCGGATAGAACTCGCCGTCGACCCAGAAGTCGACGCCGAGGTCTCGTACCTCGAGAACTGTCTCGACGGTTGAGGGGGTGGTGCTGGTCACGGGAGGTCCTTCCGTGCGGTCATGGCGACATGGTCTGGGATGCTGGGCACATGCGATTCCAGCCCGCGAGTTTCCGCCCCGCCTTTGGCCGAGTGTTGACGATCGCCATGGGGCTGGTGGCAACGCTCGGCCTTGTGGGGCTCATCGTGAATGCTGATGTGGAGAGCCTGCTGCGCTACGGAGTGTGGTTCGTGCTGCTGATCGCGGTCACGGTTGCCCTGTACTGGGTTCCGCGAGTCGACGTGCGCGAGGACGAGGTGATTGTGCGAAACCCTCTCAGCACCTGGCACGTTCCGTGGGGCGAGATTCAGCGCATCGACACCAAATGGGCGCTGACGCTCTTCACGAACCGAACGCGCATCGAAGCCTGGGCGGCTCCCGCATCGGGGCGCTTCACCGTGTTCACGCTGGGCCCCGACGACACACGAGTCAGCGAATCGGCTCGACTGGCCGGTTCGATCCGCCCGGGCGACACTCTGTCGAGCGAAAGTGGTGCGGCTGCGCATCACATTCGTCGGCACTGGGAAACCCTTCGCGACGACGGCCTGCTCGACCGGGCGGTCGAACCCGGCGCGCTGCGTCGCGAATGGCACTGGCGCACCATCGCTGTGCTGTCCACGCTCGCGACGCTCGGCCTGGTTGGCCTGCTCGTCTAGACGATTAGCGACACTCACTACTGGTCACCCTCGGGCCCACGCGCGGCGTTGTACCCGCCACCCCGCGGACGCGGGTCGGCCGGGTCATGGGCATCGCTCGGGAGGCCGCGCGCAGTACCGTCTGCACTCGTGTTTGCACGGCCGGCAGCCTTCGCCGCAGCGCCGCGGTCGAGCGCCACGCTTGACCCTGAGGCCAGCGCGCGAGCACTCGGCATGCGCTTCTGACGCGGATCGAACGCGTCGCGGAGACCGTCGCCGATGAAGTTGATGCACAGCGCGATGACGATGATGAAGAGACCCGGCCACCAGAACAGCCAGGGCCGTGTGGCAAAAGCCGCCTGGTTCTCACTGATGATCTTGCCGAGGGAGGTGTCGGGGGGCTGCACACCGAAGCCGAGGAAGCTGAGGCCGGTCTCGAGAAGGATCGCCGCGGCCATGAGGAGCGTCGTGTTGACGATGATCACACCGATGGCGTTCGGAAGGATGTGCTTGAAGATGATGCGCCGGTCACTCGCCCCGGCGACCCGGGCTGCATCAACGAACTCACGCTCTCGAAGGCTGAGCACCTCGGCTCGAACGAGTCGAGCGAGGCCTGTCCAGGTAAACAACCCAATGATGATCGCGAGAACGAACGCGCCCAAACGGCCGAATGCCAGGCCCAGCACTGCACCGATAACAATCAGCGGAATCGTGATGATGATGTCGGTGAAACGCATGAGGACCGCGTCGACCCACCCGCGGTAGTAGCCGGCGATCGCGCCAATGACGGTGCCGATCGTGGTGGCAATGATGCCCACCACAAACATGATCACGACCGACTGCTGCGTGCCACGCATCACGACCGCAAAGATGTCGCGCCCGATTTCGTCTTGACCGAAGGGGTGGTCTCCGACGCGGATTCCTTCGCCTCCGAGGAACTCGGGGACCAGGCTCAGCGTCGGACGCCCTCCGTTCTGCGGCTCGGGAATGTCCGTCCACGTCCACTGCCACCATCCGGTGGTCTTGACAACGAGGTCGAAGACCTTGAAGTCGAAGCCCACGGCAGTGAACGCCATGATGATCACAATCGCGAGAACGACCATCGAGATGACCGCGCCCTTGTGCCGGAAGAACCGGCGCCGAACGATCTGACCCTGACTCAGGCCCTCGACTTCTTTCAGCTCAATGGAGTTCTCGGCGTCGGTGACTCCCGACGATGCCGAACCCGGCTTCTGCTCTGGAGAGGTACTCATCAGGACACCCGAATTCGTGGATCAAGGAAGGCATAGACAAGGTCGGCGATCAGGTTGAAGAGAATCGCCAAGCCGCCGACGACAAGGAAGAAGGCCATCACAGGGTTGGGGTCGACGGCTCTCAAGCCGTTGATGAATAGCTGGCCCATACCTGTCCACCCGAACACGGTTTCCGTAATGACGGCACCGCCGACGATTCCACCGATGTCGAACGCCACGATCGTGGCGATCGGGATCAGCGCGTTGCGGAAAGCGTGGCGCACGACGACCGTGCGCTCGTGCATGCCCTTTGCGCGCGCCGTGCGAATGTAGTCCTGGTTCATGACCTCGAGCAGGCTCGCCCGCGAATACCGCGTGTAAGTGGCGAACGAGATCAAGATGAGCGCGATGGTCGGCAGGAGCAAGTGCGTGAAGATGTCAACGCCCTGTACCCAAAGCGAACCCTCGAGGTTCGGCGTTGACGCACCAATGGTTGCGATCGGCCGGCCACGAATTCGACCTGAGCTCGCGTAGTCGTCCCACACCATCATGAAGCGATCGAGCGCAATCGAGCCGGCGGCAAAGAAGCCTGTGAAGCCGGCGACCTTCATGACGGGGCCCTTATCGACCCCGCCCATGAACCAGCCAACCCCGACGCTCACGCCCACCGCAGCGACGGCGAGAAGGAAGAGCATCCACCACTCGGTCACGTAGAACGAGATGCCGAACTGGAAGGGGAAGTACAGCGCGAGGGCAATTCCGGCGACCACGAGAGCTGCATAGAGCGCCTTGCGATTCTTCAGGCCCGTAATGAGCGCCGTGAAGCCGAACGCTGCACCAATCGACACGATCGCGACGCCGATGATCGTCAACCCGGGGTAGGTGAACCAGTCAACGAGGTTCATGATCACGAGCATCGTCGCAGCAGCACCGCTGGCGAGTGCGAACGTGATGACTTTGCGCTTGAGATGACCCGGAATAATCGACGCCCAAAGCAAGCCCGATAACAAGGCAGCAATGGCGATGAACATGGGTGGTAACTGCGGACTGTCTTCAAGGAAGTCGTTGAAGCCGATGGCCACGAACTGCTTGAGCAGAACCGCGACCCAGAAGATCGGCAACGAGAAGAACAAGAAGGAGATGAAGGTGACGGTGTAGTCGTAACCGCTGTACTGACGCAGAGCGGTCGTGATACCGACAACCAGGCCCAGGATGATCGCAACGATCGTGGCGATGGTCACGAGCTGGAGTGTCGAGCCGAGCGCCTGCTCAAGGAGCGCGTTGACACTTCGACCTTGACTGGTGACGCCGAAGTCACCGCGGAGCAGTCCGCCGAGCCAGAGGAAGTACCGCAGCGGCGGGATCACATCGAGATTGAGGAGTCGCGTGCGCGACTCGATCAGCTGCTCCTTGTTGGGAGCGTTGCTGGTGCGGAGGTCCTCCAACGGGTCGCCCGAGAAAGCAACCAGGTTGTACATGAGGAACGTCGCCGCGAGAAGAACGAAGAACGAGGCGATAAGACGCCGGATGACGAATGCGGCCATGTGAAATGGCACCCTACCAATCTGTGAACGGTGGCCCACCCAGTCCGGGGCGCTGAGACCGCTTGCGCGATCTCAGCGCCCCGTTACTGAATGGAGAGAACTGACCTAGGGTCAGTCGGTGGCTAAGCCGCCGACTAGTTGGCCTCGGTCGGCTCCCAGTCCCACACGTTCCAGAAGATGGTCGGCGAGAGCGGGCCCGGGTCCACGTTGCTCACGCGGTCGGAGAACGCGGTCACGCCGGGGAACTGGAAGATGGTGACTCCGTAGAAGTCATCCATCAGCAGCTTGTCGACCTCGATCTGGATCTCGATCTGGCGCTCAGGGTCAAGCGTCACGTCGAGCTCGTCGAGCAGGGCGTCAACCTCAGGGTTGCTGTAGAAGTTGAGGTTGTTGATGCCACCGGTCTTGAAGGTCGGGCTCGACCCGGTCACACCGAGGCTCGTCGACTGCCAGCCGAAGAACACTGCGTCGTACGCACCGGGGGTGCCGAGCAGGCCACCCCACTCGGGGCTGCCGCAGTCTTCAACGACGAAGCCAGCTTCGGTCGCGCTCGCCGAAATGAGGGCGAACTCGTTGACACGACGCGGGTTGTTGGCTGCGTAGAGGATGCAGACCTTGGGCTCCGTGACGCCAGCCTCAGCGATGAGCGCCTTGGCGCCCTCGATGTCGACCTCGCTGAACTGTTCGGCCATGCCGTTGTTCGCAACCGTCTCCTCGTAGCCAGGAGCACCCGGGAGGAAGATCTGCGAGTTGCGGACCTCGGCCTCAGGGTTCAGCGGCTTGATGAGGGTGTCAACGATCTGCTGACGCGGGATGGTCTTCAAGAAGGCCTCGCGCAGGAGCGGGTCGTCGAACGTGCCGTTCTTCGAGTTCGCGAACTGAAGGTCGAAGTGCTCGTAAACAGCCTCTTCGCCACCGAGCACGGTGACGTTGTCGAGCGCCGCAAGAGCGTCAGCAACGTCGGCCGTGGCCTGGGGGCTGATGACGTCGACCTCACCGTTGGCGAGAGCCTGAACGGCAGCCAGCGGGTCGGGGATGAAGCGAACGGTGACCTCTTCGATGTTCGGGAGGTTGTCGCCACGGTAGTTCGGGTTGGCGCTCAGCGTGATGTACTGGTCGGCCACGAAGTCCGTGATCGTGTACGGGCCGCTGCCGACGACGAGGTCGGTGTCTTCCGGCATCTCGCTGAAGTTGAAGCCCGAGTTCCAGAACGACGAGATAGCGGCGAGCGCCTCTTCGTCGTTGTTCTGGATGGCCTCGATGAGGGCCTGCTTCGCCGCGTTGGCGTCGCCCTCAAGACCGAGAGCCTTCTCGGCGACGATGTGGGCCGGCAGGCCAACACCGAAGACAAGCTCCCAGTCGACGAAGAACTCGTCGTACACGAGAGTGATCGTCTTGCCGTCGATCTCAGGAGTCTGGCTGACGAGCTCGAGGCCCGAACCGATCGCACCGTCGAAGAAAACGACGTCGGTCGGGTACTCGTCGGTGAACTCGCCGGTCTCCGGGTCGGTGAACTCGCTCGGGTCGAAGTCGGGAGTGTTCAGGTTTCCCGAGTTGGCAGCCCATGCGAGCAGCATGTCCGCGGCGTCGACGGGCGTGCCGTCTGACCACTGGGTGCTGTCGTTGATCGTGTACTGGACCGTGAGCGGGTCTTCCGACACGAGCTCGTAGGTTCCGAACGACTCGTCACGAATGAGCTTGGGCTCGTTGTCGTAGTAGTTGAATCCCGAGTTGGTCATGTACACGATGTTCGCGTTCGCCGTAGCGTTGCCGAACGACGTGCTGCTGTTGTACGAGTAGAACGCCTGGTTCCACGCGACCGTGATCGAGCTACCCTCGACGACCTCAGATTGCGGCGCTGCGCAAGCCGAGAGTACGAGAGCGCTCGCCGCGATCGTGGCCGTAGTGGCCGCGAGTCTGCTGATACGCAATTTTCCTCCTGTGCAAGATGGATGCGAGACGGCACGTTTTCCGAGCGCGCCATCACGCCTGTTGAGTCGACCCTAGAGAGCGTGGCCGACCCAGGCCAAACTGTAAGCCGTTTCGTTACCCATCGGTAACGCCATTACCCACTACGCCGCGTCAACGCAGTTTTTCTGCACGTCAACCGCCCTCCGGCGCAATAATCGTGCGGATGCGCGCACAACGTTTACGCGAGCGGTGAACTCTTGGCGACCGTAGCCAGAAATCGCCGGGCGGGCTCTGTTGAAGAGGCACAATCGTGTCGGCCCCAACCCTGTATTCGTTGCGCTCAGTCAACAACCGGCCCCCGATGGTGTCACGCGCACTCGAGCACGATCCCGGAGAATGGGGTGGTGAGCACTCTTCCGGAATCTCCCGCACCGCGCGGTGGTCTGCCCGGCGATCGGCGCATCCGGATAGAGATTCTCATCGTGCTCGGGCTCTCTCTGGGCTTAAGTGCGGTCTACTCGCTCGTCGCGATCATCAACCGGCTTACGCGAGACGTGCCGCTCAGCGATCAGACGGCGACCCTCAACCCGTCGCGCAGCGAGCGGCCGGTTTTCGACCTCATCTACCAGCTGCTCGCCATCATCGGTGAGCTGATGCCGGTGGCACTCGTGTTCCTCTTGCTGTGGAACTCAACTCGACCGCATCTCGGTCGACTCGGTATCGATGGCACCCACCCCTGGCGCGACACGCGCGACGGAATCGGGCTAGCGCTGCTCATCGGAGTTCCCGGGCTCGCTCTCTACCTCGCTGGACGCGCACTCGGTCTGACAGTAACCGTCGTCCCCGCGGCTCTCGACGAGCACTGGTGGACGGTGCCAGTACTGCTCCTGTCAGCGGCGCGTGCGGGGATCGTCGAAGAGGTCATCGTCGTCGGATACCTGTTCGCGCGACTTCGCGACCTGCGCTGGGGGCCGTGGACGATCATTCTCACGAGCGCCCTCTTGCGAGCCACCTACCACCTGTATCAGGGGTTTGGCGCGTTTGTCGGCAACTTCGTGATGGGGCTCGTTTTCGGATGGCTGTACACACGATACGGACGACTTCTGCCGCTGGTGATCGCCCACACGCTCATCGACGCCGCGGTGTTCGTCGGCTACGCCTGGGCAGCGGCAACGTTCCCGGGCCTGCTCGCGCCGACACCGACACCGAGCCCGACCCCGACCCCGACGCCGACGCCGACGCCGACGCCTTAAGCGAACGCCTCAATCGGAGGACAAGCGCAAACAAGGTTGCGGTCTCCGAACGCCTGATCGACGCGACGCACCGGTGGCCAGTACTTATCGGCTCGAGTAGCGCCGAAACCGCCGGAGCCGTCGGCACCCGCCGCGAAAGCGTCGTCAGGCACGAGGTAGGCGGGGTAGGCGGCGAGCTCGCGCGAGTAGGCGTGCTCCCACTCCCCCACGATCACGCTGACTGCCGTGTGCGGCGCGTTGACGAGTGGGTTATCGTCGGCGGGCCAGTCTCCGCGGGCGACCGCGTCAGCTTCGTGTCGAATGGCGATCATGGCCTGAATGAACCGCTCGAGCTCAGCGAGGTCTTCCGACTCGGTCGGCTCAACCATGAGCGTGCCCGCCACCGGGAACGACATGGTCGGCGCGTGGAATCCGTAGTCGATGAGGCGCTTCGCAACGTCGTCGTTCGAAATGCCTGTCGCCTCCTTGAGCGGCCGCAAGTCGAGAATGCACTCGTGGGCCACGAGACCGTTCTCGCCCGCGTAGAGCACCGGGTAGTGGTCGCGGAGCCGCAGAGCGATGTAGTTGGCGGCGAGCACGGCGCTGGCCGTAGCATCCCGCAGTCCCTCGGCCCCCATCATGCGCGCGTAGGCCCAGGAGATCGGCAGAATGCTTGCCGACCCATACGGAGCGGCCGACACCGGAGCGCCCCGGTGCTCGACGACGCCAGCCGCGCCGGTCGTGTGATCGAACGGCGGGTGCTGGTGCATTTGCGCAAGCGGATGCCCGGGCAAGAACTCGGCGAGGTGCGCCTTCGCCGCCACGGGCCCCACACCGGGCCCGCCCCCACCGTGCGGAATGCAGAAGGTCTTGTGCAGATTGAGGTGGCTGACGTCGCCGCCGATGTCCCCGTAGCGCGCGTAACCGAGCAGGGCGTTCAGGTTTGCCCCGTCGATGTAGACCTGCCCGCCGGCTTCATGCACAGCGGCAGTGACCTCCATCACGTCGTGCTCGTAGACCCCGTGGGTCGATGGGTAGGTGATCATGAGGGCCGCGAGGTTGTCGCGGTGCTCAGCGATCTTCGCGCGAAGGTCCGCAAGATCGACGTCACCCGTCTCGGTCGTCGCAATGACGACGACGCTCATGCCGGCCAACACGGCCGAGGCCGCGTTGGTGCCGTGCGCACTCGACGGAATCAGGCACACTGTGCGGCCAACGTCTCCGCGCGAGCGGTGGTAGCCGCGAATCGCCAAGAGGCCTGCGAGCTCACCCTGGGACCCGGCATTGGGCTGCAGCGACACCGCGTCGTATCCGGTCAACTCGGCGAGCCAGGTCTCGAGGTGGCCGATCATGACGAGCGAGCCCTGCACGTCGTCGAGAGGCGCGAAGGGGTGCAGTGCGCTGAACTCTGGCCAGCTCACGGCCGCCATCTCGGTGGCCGCATTGAGTTTCATCGTGCACGAGCCCAGGGGGATCATCCCGCGATCGAGCGCGTAATCGCGATCGGCGAGTCGCTTCAGGTAGCGCATCATGGCTGTCTCGCTGCGGTGCACGTGAAAGACCGGGTGCGTCATGTAGTCGGATGCCCGCCGCAAGCTCGCCGGAACGCGCCCGGTGCCCGGCTCAAGCCCTCCGTGTTGCCCGGGGTCGGCCGCCCCGAATGCGGCGACGACATCGTGCAGGTCGGCGAGGGTCGTGGTCTCATCAACCGAGATGCGCACCTCGTCGTCGCTCTGCTGCCAGAGCAGCACGTCGCGCTGGCGCGCGGCCTCAACGACGGAACCGGCACGGCCGGGCACGCGCACCGTCAGGGTGTCGAAGACGCCATCGTGGTCAAGCTGCACTCCGGCGGCGTCGAGCATCGTCGCGAGCAGGGCTGTCTTCTGCGCGATGCTTTCGGCGATGCGCCGCAGCCCGTCGGGGCCGTGATAAACCCCGTACATGCTCGCCATGACGGCGAGCAACACTTGAGCGGTGCAGATGTTCGAGGTCGCCTTGTCGCGGCGAATGTGTTGCTCGCGCGTCTGCAGCGTGAGTCGATAGGCGGGGCGGCCGTCGGCGTCACGTGAGACTCCGACGAGGCGGCCGGGCATCTGACGCTCGAGACCTTCGCGCACCGAGAGATAGCCGGCGTGCGGGCCACCGAAGCCCATCGGCACCCCGAAGCGCTGGGTCGTGCCGACGGCGACATCGGCGCCGAGCTCGCCCGGAGACGTGATGAGGGTGAGGGCGAGCAGGTCGGCCGCGACGATCGCGAGGCCGCCGGTCTCGCGCACGGCCGCGATGACGAGCGATGGGTCCCACACGCGACCCGATGCCGCGGGGTACTGAACGAAGACGCCGAACGCGGGCGGCAGATCGGCGGGGTCAATGTCGGCGAGCGGCAGCACGGCGAGCTCGATGCCGAGCGCCTCAGCGCGCCCAACGAGTACGGCGTGGGTCTGCGCGAACGCGTCGGAGTCAACGATGAAGCGGTTCTCGGCCACACCCGATGCCCGGCGCGCGAGCAACATGCCCTCGACGACCGCGGTCGCCTCGTCAAGCATTGACGCGTTTGCCGTGTGCAACCCCGTGAGGTCGGCGACCATCGTCTGGAAGTTGAGCAGCGCCTCGAGTCGCCCCTGCGAGATCTCGGGCTGGTACGGCGTGTAGGCGGTGTACCAACTCGGGTTCTCGAGCACGTTGCGCTGAATCACCGACGGCGTGATGGTGCCGTAGTAGCCCTGCCCGATCATGCTGCGGCGCACGCGGTTCTCGCCCGCGAGCGCGCGCAACTCGGCGAGCGTCTCGGCTTCCGTCGCGGGCGCGGGCAGGGTGCGCAGCGCCGCGGTCTGGCGAATCGCGGTCGGAACAGCGGCATCCATCAGTGCGGCAAGCGAATCGAAGCCGAGCGCATTGAGCATGAGCTGTTGCGCGTCGTGGTCGGTGCCGATGTGGCGCTCGGCGAAGGGGATGCTCACAGAATGTCTCTTCTCGATGAATCGGTGTATCAGTTCAGGGTCGTGCGGTGCCGCGTGGGCGCGACGGTTCTCAGCCGCCGATGAGGGCGCGGTACTCCGCAGCGCTCAGCAGGGTGGGAGTGCTGCTGACGCGCACCTTGACGAGCCAGCCGGCGCCGTAGGGGTCAGCGTTGATCGTTTCGGGCGCAGCGGCAACGGCGTCGTTCGACTCGACGACCTCACCATCGAGGGGGGCGTAGAGCTCGCCGACCGACTTGGTCGACTCGACCTCGCCGACGATCGCGCCGGTGGTCATCGCTGCCCCCGCCTTCGGCAGGTCGACGTAGACAACGTCGCCCAGTGCGTCGGCGGCGTATTGCGTGATGCCGACAGTGGCGACGTCACCCTCGACGCGAACCCACTCGTGCTCGGCGGTGTACTGCAGTTCTTCGGGAACGCTCATGATGTGTCCTTATCTCTTGAAGAAGGGGAGGGGAACAACAGTGGCGGCGACGCGCGCACCGCGCACGTCGACCTCGAGGGAGGTGCCGGGCTCGCGAACGGCGGGGTCGACGAACGCCATCGCGACCGGGTACCCGAGCGTGGGCGACAGCGCGCCGCTCGTGATGACGCCGACCTCGGTGTCACCGAGCATCACCGGGTAATCGGCGCGCGGCGCACGACGCCCTTCGGTGGTCAGCCCGACGAGAACCCGCGCATCCGCTGCGGGGCCCGCCTCGATGGCCGCTTTACCGACGAAGCGCGACTTGTCGGTCACGACAACGCGGCCAAGCCCGGCCTGGACGGGCTGGATGCTGCGCCCGAGCTCATGCCCGTAGAGCGGCATGCCCGCCTCGAGTCGCAGCGTGTCTCGCGCGGCGAGGCCGCACGGCACGAGGCCGAGGGGCTCGCCAACCGCCATCAGCGCGCGCCACAGCGCGACGGCGTGCTCGGCTTCAACGTAGAGCTCGAATCCGTCTTCACCGGTGTAGCCGGTGCGTGCGACGAACACCGAGGTGCCCTCGAACGCCATGCCCATCGCGGCGTAGTAACCGAGAGTGTCGAGCGTGCGACCCCGCGAGAGGTCGTCGCGCAGCGTCAGGGTCGTGACGGCCTCGAGCACACTGCGCGAGAGCGGGCCCTGCACGGCGATGAGCGCGAGGTGCTCGGTGAGGTCAGAGAGCTGCACCTCGAAGTCGGTCTGGCGGGCGACGAGAGCCTCGACCACCGCGTGGCGGTTGCTCGCGTTCGCGACGACGAGGTACTCAGCTTCGGCACTCGCGTAAACGATGAGGTCATCGACGATGCCGCCGTTCTCATCAAGCAGCAGCGAGTACTTGGCCTTGAGCAAGGGCAGCGTCGAGAGTCGACCGGCCAAGGCGTAATCGAGAAAGGCGCCGGCGTCGGCCCCGGTGACGGAGATCTCTGCCATGTGCGAGATGTCGAAGATGCCGGCGGCCGTGCGCACAGCGTGGTGCTCGGTGAGATCGCTGCCGTAGCGCACGGGCATCTGCCAGCCGCCGAAGTCGGTGAAGGCCGCACCCAGCGCGACATGCTCGGCGTGCAGCGGCGACTGCTGCAGAGGGGCGAGGTGTTCAGTCTCGGGGTGTTCAGACTCGGGGAGGGCGGACACAGAGTTCTCCTGACGCGAAAGGCCGGCACAACTCCCCCTCTGTCATGGAGCCTGAGAGTTTCACGCTGCCGGCCGAGACCAGTCGCGCTTTCACCGTGGGCGAGAGAGGGCATCCGTGTCGATTATTCGGCGTGGATGCTCGCTCTACTTTTCAGAGTGGCCTCGCTGATGCGGTACTGATGACCTGAGAGATTGGCGGGGAGGCTTGCTCCTTCGGTGCCGCGTGCCTGAGGCGTGCGGCTCTCCCGCATCGCGGAAACGGCCCGGTATTCAGTTGGTGTTCGTACTGGCGGTCACTCTACTCGCTCGTCACGAGAAGGGCCGCCAGGCTCATTGTCAGAGTCGTTGCTGAAGCGGTTGTCGGGCTCGTTGCCGTTCGACCGGAAGTAGCGCACAGCCTGCATCACGAGGACCGCGAAGCCGGTGAGCGCCATGAGGGCGAAGACCACGGTGAGCCACGGTGATGATGCGCTGTCGACCGGAATCGGAAACGCGAAGATCTCGTCCATAGCGACAGAGTAACCGGCGGCGCGTCAGTCGCCCCGTGGTTCGCCGCCTTCGGCGAAGTCAGGAAAGTCGTCGTCGCCCCAGTCGACGGTGAGCATCTCGGCCGCCAACTCGGTGGCTTCGATCGTCGCGGAGAGCAACTCGCTCAGTGATGTCGACTGCAGCAGTCGCACCTGGTCGAGCGGGCCCAGTGGCGCGATGCCCGCGAGCTGCCACGCTGCTTCGACCGGGTCGTCACTGAGCACGATGTCGGCGGGCCACTGCTGCTCGACGAACTCGCTCGCTCGAGAGATGGTGCGACGCACCAATAGCTCGGCACGTTCGAGCAGGGGTGCGAGCTCGTCATCCCAAACGAGCGCGGGCACGTCACGAACCTCGGCGCGCGGGTAGGGGTCGTCGTCGAGCCAGGCGGTGACCTCAATGCGCCGGTCACCCTGAGCGATGAGGCCGATGAAGCCCTCACTCGTTTCGACCCGCGTGATCTGAGCGACCGTTCCGATAGGAAACCGGTGTTCTCCCCCACCGACTTCACTGCCGCGTTCGATCAACACGATTCCGAACTCGGGAGGCTCGTCGCCGATGATCGTCGAGAGCAAGACGATATAGCGCTCTTCGAACACCCTCAGCGCGGTCGGCATCGCGGGAAACAGCACCGACCCGAGCGGGAACATCGGCATCACGGTCATGAGCCAACGATTCCATTGGTTCCTGCAGATTCCCAGACACTTTGCATACCCCCTGGGGTATAGTTGTTGAGTGAGCACGAGCGTTCCTGACCGCGGTACCCGCCCCGTCATCGGCCAGTGGGTCGGCGGCATCGACGTGCCCGTCGTCAATGAGCGGGCCGTGCGCGCTTCGGCCGGGTTGCTCTTTCTCGCCGGATTGTCCGCCTGGCTCTATGGCGTCATCACCGGCGACCTCCAAGCCATGAGAGTGTTCGGCATCATCTTCGCCGTCGAAATGTACGTGCGTCTGTTTCTCGGGACACGCTTCACGCCCACCCTCGTGCTGGGCACACTCATCACTCGACCCCAGCGGCCCGAATGGGTCGAAGCGCGGTCGAAGCAGTTCGCCTGGTGGATGGGCTTCGGAATGGCCATGGCGGGATGCCTCGCGCTCGGCTGGCTCGGCCTGCCAGCAATCGTCGCGCAAACCGTCTGCGGCATCTGCTTGGCCCTGCTGTATCTCGAAGCCGCGTTCGGCTACTGCCTCGGCTGCGAGCTCGCCCGGCGCTTCAGCCGCGAAAAGCCCATGCTGTGCTCGGGCGACACGTGCACCTACGTGCCGCCGAAGCGCGGCGAGCACCACCACGCGTGACGCTCGACAGAGCGCAGGACGTTCGACCCTGACCGGGTGCCGCGGGGGTGGTTAGCCTAGAGGTGCGCAGAGTCGCGCATCCGTCTCGATCAGGGAGCATTATGCAGATCAGTGGCAAAGTCTTCGCCGTCACCGGTGCAGGAAACGGCATCGGGCGTGAGGTCGCGCTCGGCCTCCTTCTCAAGGGTGGGCGCGTCGCCGCCCTCGATGTGAGCGAAGAGGGGCTCGCAGAAACTGTGCGGCTCTCGGGCGACCACGCCGTGCGTATATCGACCCACGTCATCGACATCACTGATCGCAAAGCGGTGGCCAAGCTTCCGGCCGCAATCATCAAGCAGCACGGCCAGGTAGACGGGCTGCTCAACATCGCCGGCGTCATTCAGAAGTTTGTGCGGGTCAACGAGCTCGAGTGGGATCAGATTGAGCGCGTCATCAATGTCAACCTCTACGGCGTGCTCAACACGGTGAAGGCGTTCTTGCCCGAGCTCATCGCGCGCCCCGAGGCCTCGATCGTCAACGTCGCGAGCATGGGCGCCTACGCGCCGGTTCCGGGTCAGTCGGTGTACGGCGCGACGAAGGCCGCAGTCGCCCAGCTGAGCCGGTCATTGCACTCGGAGCTCATGGAAACCGGCGTGCAAGTGACGGGAGTGTTCCCGGGCTCGATCGGCACCAATATTGCTCAGAACTCGGGCATCATGACGCCCGAGGAGATGGAGGCAATGTCCGCGCGCCTCGGCGACGGGAAGCCGGTCAAGTCGACCGCTCCTGCCGAAGCTGGCCGCCAGATCATCGAAGCGATCGAGAAGGGCAGCTACGAAATCTTCATCGGTTCCGACGCGCGCATCATGTCTCGCCTGTCACGCCTGAACCCCAAGAACGCTGCTGGCCTCATCTACAAGCAAATGAAGTCATTGCTCGGCTAGCCTGAGCGCTCGCCCCGAACGGAGGCACTGGTCATGACCGAACAACAGCCCTATTCGGTGGTGAGCGCGCACGGCAGTTTCGAGGTGCGTCGCTACCCCGAACACATGCTCGTTCAAGTGGATGTTCGGGGCGGCGTCGCGTCAGGGGCGGGGGCCGGATTCGGGCCGTTGTTTCAGTACATCAGCGGCGCCAACTCGGGCAGTCAGAACATCGCCATGACAGCGCCCGTGTTGCAAGAACAGACCGCGCCTTCGGTGCAGACGGTGAGCTTCGTGTTGCCCGCCGACATGAGCGCCGAGCGGGCGCCCGTCCCTCGCGACCCGCGCGTGCGCACCACCGCGGTGCGCGAGCGATTGGTCGCCGCGCGACGGTTCTCGGGCAACGCCCGCACCGAGCGGTTCACCGACGAAGGGGCAACCCTTATCGACGCCGTGCGCAAGGCGGGGTTCACCCCGGCCGGCGAGGTGTTCTACGCGCGCTTTGACCCGCCCTGGAAACCCGGCTTCTTGCGGCACAACGAGGCGCTCGTCGCGCTCGAGTCGTAAACGGGCCTACGGCTCGCGCGCTGCCAGACGCCGGCCCCGCACGATGCCAACCTCGAAAGCCGTCACAGCGATCAGGGTGACCGCCAGGAGTGGCAACACGAACCACAGCATGACGTCGGTGAAACCGGCGAGCGCTGCGTGTTGTGTCGACGCCAGGATCAGATAGAGCGTGTACGCAATGTAGAGCGCGACGAACAAGCCGCCCTCCCAGCGCGCGATCACGAAGCCGGTGAACGCGATCGGCAACAACGCCACAGCGGCGGCGATCATGAGCGGAATGTCGAGCGCGATTGCCGCAGGGGCCACTGGGATGCCCCCGCCAAAGAGAATCGCGGGCAGCCCCAGCACCATGCCGATGTTGAAGATGTTGCTGCCGACGATGTTGCCCACGGCCATGTCGCGCTCGCCCCGGAGGGCCGCGATGATCGACGTCGCCAACTCGGGCAGTGAGGTGCCCACGGCCACCACGGTCAGGCCGATGACGAGGCTGCTCACGCCGAGATCGGTCGCGATGCTGACGGCACCATTGACCAGCAGCTGTGCCCCGAGCACGAGCAGACCGATGCCGACCACAAGCAGAATTCCGGCGAGCCAGAGAGGCACCGGCTTGCTGTTGAGCGGCAACTGCTCGACGGGGTCGGCGGCACTGATCACTTCGCGGCGACTCACCACGATGCTCATGACCGTGTGAATCATGAGCCCGGCCAGCATGAGAATGCCGTCTAGCAGACCAATGCTTCCGTCAAGGCTCACGACCAACACGAGCACCGACATGCCCACCATGACAGGAATGTCGAAACGCACGAGTTGCCGCTTGATCATGAGCGGAAGGATCATCGCCGAGAGGCCCAGAATGAACAGAACGTTGACAATGTTGCTGCCGACGACGTTGCCGAGGGCAATGTCGGGCTCACCGCTGAACACGGCTCCGACAGTTACCGCGAGTTCGGGAGTCGACGTCGCTGCCGACACAACGACCAGGCCGACGACGAGCGGCGAGATTCCCGCTCGAACCGCCAGGGTTGACGCGCCACGCACGAGCGCTTCACCGCCAGCAACGAGCAAAACGAGTCCGCCGAGGATGAGGGCAATGTCGAGAATCAGCACAGGTCTAGCCTAAGTGCGCTTCCTGAGTCGCGATCGAATTTTCCTGCGAATGCGTTAGGAGAGTTCCCGCACGAGCGTGAGCAGAAACAGTCGCGCCATGCGCCCCGAGTCGCGCTCGTAAGCCCGATACTCGGGCCACTGCGACTCGAGGTGGCGCCAGACGCGATCTCGAGCATCCCCGTCGATGAGGGATGCCCTCACCGAGTACCGCCGCCCCCGCACCGTGATCTCGGCCTCGGGGTGGGCGAGCAAGTTGTAGGTCCACGCCGGATGACTCGAGGCCGCCCAGTTCGTGCCCGCGACGATGGCCCGGCCGTGGCCGTCGGGCGTGTACATCAGCACGCTGTCGCGCGGCAGCCCGGTCTTGGCTCCGCGGGTCGTGAGAATAAGCGAGCGCACGAACAGGCTGCTGAATTGCACGCGGCCGCCGGTGACGTCGGCGAGCATCCGTTCAATCGGGGGCATGACGCGCGGGGCCGCCCAGCGCCAGACGCTCGTGCGCGTGATCGCCGAGACCACAATGCGCACACCGCGCAGAATCGGGTCGACGGCGGGCAGCGGCCGCAGCTCGGTCACCGTGCCGCCTCGACGGCGGTCGGCAGATTCTCGGCGATCCAGTCGTTCCACACGCCGACGGTACGCCACCCGGCGCGCACGCGCTCGACGAACTCGGGGCCGTGCATCCATGCGGCCGGGTCGTGATGCGCACTGATGGCGAGGTGCTTGAGGCGCAGCAGGCCGATCTTGGGGTGGTCGACGCTGAACCCGCGCGGCGCCGTCGCGAGCGCGTTTACGGTCATGATCGTAAAGCCGTGCTCGCCCACGTCGTCGAGGGTCGCCTCGAGGTCGCCGACGAGCCGGTTGTCGTCAACGATCTCGCGAAAGCGCGCGAGCTGTTCGCGCGCTGGCTGGTAGAGCCCGCCCGCGATCATGACCCCGTGTTGTGACACCTGCAGGTAGTAGGCGGTCGACGAATCGTCGGCGCTCACGAGCCCGAGGTGGTCTTTGTAGGGCCGCTTGTCGGCGCTGAACCGCACGTCTCTATAGGGGCGGAAGATCTTGAGTGGCCCGAACTCGCCCCCGAGCGCATCAACGAGTCGCTCGATCGGCGCCTTCACGTTAGCTTCGTACCGTGGCTTATTGGCGAGCCACCACTCTTTGGTTTGGTGCTGCTCGAGCTCGGCGTAGAACGCGAAGGCGTCGGGGTCAACGCCGTTCAACTCGTCGGTCACGGATGCTCGCTCTCTGCTCGCCCTGCCGCCAGGCTATCCAGCGCGAGGCCGAGGCGCTCGGCGAGGTACGCCTCGAGGGGGCGCAGCGCCTCGTCGGGCGCGGTGGGAATCCAGCGCACGAGCACGCCGTCGTCGCTCAGCACGAGTGGCCCCCGCTCGGCGGCCATCGCGGCTGCATCGTCGAGCGGCAGCAGCCGGGAGTCGATCACCACCGTGCTGCCCTCGGGAAGGCGCGCGTCGAGCAACCGCTGACGCAGCTCACGCCGAGCCCGCGCACTCTCGGCCTGGTGCCCGGGCAGAACCTGCCGACTCGCGCGCACGACGCGCCCCGGCGCGAAGACCTCCGCGCTGGGGGTGACGAGCAGCGCGCCGAGGAGGAATCCGACGCCGGTGCGCCGAAACGACTCGCGGCGCGGAATTACGCCCAGCGCGCGGTGCGCCGGCACCGTCGTGGCGAGCTGCTCGGGGGTGGCGCCCTCGGCGGCGAGACGCTCGGCGGCCGCGGCGAGCGCGGCGCGGGCGTTGGTCAGCGCGCGGTGAGCATCCACAGCACCAATCGTGCCCGACGCGGCTGGGGAGCGCATGGTGATGGCCCTGTGTGCTCGATGTGGCATGTGCCGCGAGAGGCACACAGCAGGGGAGGCACCCTCCCAGCCCTGGCTATTGTCCAGCAGGCCAATAAGCGGCTAGCGTGCAGGAGGAGGCCCTCGCCATGGACAGACTTGCCGATCGCTCGCTCGGAGCACACCTCTTTGCCCCGGAGGTCGCCGCGAGCGAGCTGCCGGCCCGCGCCGGCACCGTGATCGTCGGCGGGGGCATCATCGGCGCCAGCATTGCGCTGCACCTCGCCGAAGCCGGGGTGAACGACGTGCTGTTGCTCGAGCGCTCGGTGCTCACGAGCGGCACGACCTGGCACGCCGCCGGTCTCGTCGCGGGCGCCCGCGGGTCGACCGCCATGACGGCCCTGTCGTCCTATGGCCTGGCGTTCTACGCAGACCTCGAGCAGCGATCCGGGCTCGACGTGTCATTCGAGCGCTGCGGCTCGCTCAGCCTCGCGCGCACCGCGGGCCGCGTTGACGAGCTGCTCTACGCCCGCGATGTCGCCGCGCAAAACGGCATCGACGCGCGCCCGGTCGACCCGAGCGAGATCGCGACCCTCTGGCCGATCGCGTCGACCGACGGCATGCTCGCGGGCTTGCACTTCCCGAACGACGGGCACGTGAACCCCGGCTACGCAGCGGCCGCCATGGCGAAGCTCGCGCACGAGGCCGGCGTGAGCATCCGTGAAGGCGTCACGGTCACCGCGATTCTGCACGAGCACGGACGCGCCACGGGCGTCGTGACCGAGCGCAGTACCGTGCTCGCCGATCGCGTCGTCATTGCCGGCGGCCTCTGGAGTCGTGACCTCGCAGCGACCGCGGGCGTGCACCTGCCGCTGTATGCGGCCGAGCACGTGCACGTGCGCTCGAACCCGATCGACGGCGCGACACCGCGCCTGCCGGTGCTGCGTGATGTCGACAACAGCTACTACATCAGGCATGAGGCCGGGCGGCTGCTCGTGGGTGCCTTCGAGCCCAACGGCATTCCGCGCGCGGTCAATGAGATCACGACAGAGGGTTTCGCGACGTTCGCCAACGACGACGATCACTTCGCCCCCGTTCGCACGGCCGCTGAACGCACGGTGCCCGCGCTCGGGCCCGCTGGCTACGACCGCTTCATCACGGCACCCGAGAGCTTCACGCCCGACACCTCGTTCTTGCTCGGCGAGACGGCCGAGGTCGAGCAGTTGTTCGTCGCGACGGGGCTCAACTCGCAAGGCATCATCTACGCCCCCGGCATTGGCCGCGAGCTCGCGCGCTGGATCGTTGCGGGCACCCCGCAGTTCGACTCAGCCTCAGTCGACGTGCAGCGCTTCTCGCGCCACCAGAGCAACGCGCGCTACCTGCACGCGCGCACGGTCGAGAGCCTCGGGCGGCTCTACGCGATGCATTGGCCACACCTGCAGTCAGAGACCGCGCGCAACGTTCGTCGTACTCCCCTGCACTCGAGGCTCGCCGAACTCGGCGCGCGCTTCGGCGAGCTCAACGGCGGCGAGCGCGCCAACTGGTACGGCGGGCCGACCGCGACCGAGGGCTACAGCTACGGCCGCCCGGGCTGGTTCGACCAGGTCGCGGCCGAGCATCGGGTTGCCCGCGAGGGCGTTGCCCTCTTCGATCTCAGTTGGTTCGCCAAGTTCGAAATTGTGGGGGCGGATGCTCTCGCCGTCGTTCAGCACGCCGCCACGAACGACGTTGACGTCGCCGTGGGGCAGGCCGTCTACACCCTGTTTCTCAACCGCAACGGCGGCATCGAGCTCGACGGAACCGTCACGCGCCTCGCCGACGACCGCTTCCTGGTCGTGACACCCTCGACAAGCCACCAGAAGTCGCTCGGGTTGCTGCGTCGAGCCGCGCGCGGTCATTCGGCTGCCGTCGTCGACGTGACGGCGGGGCTCGCGACGATTGGCGTCATGGGTCCGCGCAGCCGCGAGCTGCTCTCGCGCGTATCGCCCGCCGACTGGAGCGATGCCGCACAGCCCTACACGACGGGCCGCGAGGTCGAGGTCGCCGACGGCTTCGCCTACAGCCTGCGCATCAGCTTCGTCGGTGAGTTGGGCTACGAGCTCTACCCCTCGGCCGATCTCGCACTCAATGTCTTCGACGCGCTGTGGGAGGCGGGCCAAGACCTCGGTGTGCGAATGGCCGGCTATCACGCGCTCGACTCGCTGCGCAGCGAAAAGGGCTACCGGCACCTCGGCCACGACATCGGCGCGACCGACGACCCCTACGCGGCCGGCCTCGGCTTCACCGTTGCCCTCGACAAGCCCGGCGGCTTCTTGGGGCGCGACGCGGTCGCCGCGCTCGACCCGAAGGCGCCGCGGCACCGCACGGTGTACGTCACGCTCGATGACCCCGAGCCCGTGTTCGTGCACGACGAGACCGTCTTCGCCGACGGCGTCGCGGTCGGGCGGATGACGAGCGGCGCCTACGGCCACACGCTCGGCCGTGCCGTGGGCCTTGCTGCCATCGACCCGACGGCCTCGCCCGACGCGAGCTTCACGGTCGAGTGCAAGGGAGTGCGCGTGCCGGCAACGGTGTCGCGGCGCCCGTTCTACGACCCGCGCGGCGAACGCTTGCGCGGCTGAGCCCAACCATCGAGGACAAGCCATGAACAGAACAGATGTCATCGTGGTCGGAGCCGGACTCGGCGGGCTGAGCGCCGCGCGCGACCTCGTGGCGGGCGGCGCTGACGTTGTGGTGCTCGAAGCTCGCCACCGCGCCGGCGGGCGGGTCGAGCAGACCTTCATGTCCGACGGCCGGCCGATTCAGCTCGGTGGCGAGGTCATCGGGGACGCCCACACCAGCTACCGGCAACTCGTCGCCGAGCTCGGGCTCACGATCGTCCCCAGCTTCGCCGGCAAACCGGGCGAGTCAACGTGGCTGTTCAACGATGGTCGCGTCGTCGGCGAGGAAGAGAGTTGGATGCCCGCGGCAGACCTTGAGATCTACGAAGAACTCGAAGAAAAGTTCGCCGCTCTCAGCGCCACCGTCGACCCCGACAACCCGTGGGCGCATCCGGATGCGGTTGCGCTCGACCGAATGAGCGTTGGCGAGTGGTTGCGGTCGGAGGGCGCGACCCCCCTCATCATGCGCATGATGGAGATGGGCGCTCTCGCGGTCGGCGAGCCGGGGAACGAGCGCAGATCGTTTCTCTCCGACCTCCGCACGGAAGCCACCGCCGGCTCGAACGGCTTCTACGACTACGCCGCGTGGGAGAACTCGAAGGTGCTGGAAGGTTCGGCAACGGTGCCCTTGCGCATGGCGGCCGAGCTGGGGCACCGCATCCGTTATGACAGCGCCGTGAGGGCGATCGACGTGGGGTCTTTTGGAGCCGTCGTCACCCTCTTCACCGGTCAGCAGCTCGCGGCGGCAGACGTGGTGGTCGCCGTGCCTGCCGGCCCGCTCCGTGACCTGCGCATCACCGGACTAAGCAAGGAGTACTTGGAGTCTGTGACGTGGCGCCAGCACTCAATCGCCGCGAAGTTCGTGCCGGTGTATGAGTCCTCGTTTTGGGACAAGAACGGACAGAACGGAACGGGCTTCTTCGAGAACACACTCCTCGGCGGCACGTGGGAGCAAACGGAGGGTGCCCTTTCGGCGCTCGTGCCCGTCGACCGCATCGGGCCGTATCTCGCACTACCGCACGCCCAGCGCGAGGCTGCCCTGCTTGAGGAGCTCGTCGCGGCGTACGGGCCTGAGGCGCGCGAGACTCAGGCTGTGTTCATTCGCGACTGGTTCGCCGACCGCTGGACGCAGGGCTACAGCGCCACCTGGCGGCCGGGGGACGTCATGAAGGTCGGGCCCTTGCACGGTAAGCACGAGCCGCCGTTCTGGCTCGTCGGCTCCGGCCAGTGGGTCTCCGACTATATGGAAGGCGCCATTCGGACGGGCCGCGCTGCTGCCCGGCAGATGTTGGAGCGCTGACGCCGCGGCCGCGCGCGTCACACCGACGACGAGGCCGGCGAGGGCCAGTCGAGAAGTCGACGAAGGAGATGACCGACGCCACCGCGATCACCTGAAGTGGTCAGTCGATGCCCGCCAGCCGCTCGAGAGCGGCCTGCAGAATGACCTGCGCGGGGTGGGCGATCACGTGGTGGTTGAGATAGACGCCTTCGAGCCAGGAGGTGACTTCTGAGGCGGGCATCCCCACCGCGGTCCAGTCGATGCCTGGCTCGGCAGCTGCGCGCGGCGCGTCGCTGCGCGCATCAAGCCAGGCTGTCGCGATGCGGATGCTCGGCTCGTCGCCCTGCGGATCCCACAGCAACTCGATCGGGTGGTGATCCCCCTCAATGTGCTCGTGCTCGACGCTGCCACTGCCGAGCCACGGCAGAAGCATGAGCTCGCCCTCCAGTTCGACCTCGATGATCTCGAGCGGAACGGGTCCGGTCTCGCGCGCGAACACACGAAGCCCAGCCGCATGCCACTCGGCCGCCTCCTCGGCATCGGCCAATAGGTCGGGCACGACAGGCAACGCTCGAGCCGCGAACTGCCGCGCCCAGGTGAGCAGTGCTTCGGTCGGCTCGCGCTTCCACGGGCTGCCGTCGACGTCATGGCCGTGCGCCGTGTGGAAGTGGTGCTCAATGCCCTCATCGCTCACGTCGAGGTGCAACTGGCCAGTTGGAAAGTGCACGAACAGGCCGACGGTGCCGGTCTCGTCGTCGACCTCGACGTCGAGCTCGGGCCGCCCGAGGCTGCGCGGAAGCGGCGGAAGTGTACCGATGCCGTCGCCCAGATCGAGCACAGCGCGAAAGGTCTGGGTGGGCAGCCTGAGCGTGGGGTCGGTCACGGCATCACCCTATGCGTTTGGCTGGCCGGTGTTCAGCCGATGAGGCCCACCACGAGCCCGGAAAGCAGGACGGGCCTGGCGGGGTGTGGCTGGCACGGGGCCTCCGCTAGAGCCAGTGTGCCGCTCGCGGCACATGCCGCCAAAGGCACAGAACAAGCATTGCGTGTCGCACCGGGGCACCTAGGCTTGATGCATGTTTTTTCGACGCCTCATCGCCCGCACGTTCTGGGCCTTCAGTTCGTGGCGAATGGTGTCAGAGCCGGCACCCCAGCGACCGACCGTGTTGATCGGTGCGCCGCACACCTCGAACTGGGATTTCGTCTTCATGCTCGCGATCGCGTGGCGCCTCGACATGCGCTTTCGCTGGCTCGGCAAGAAGAGCCTGTTCGTCGGCTGGCGCGGGCCCATCATGCGCGGCCTCGGCGGCATCGCCGTTGATCGGGAAGCTCCCAGTGCCGTGGTCGGCGAGGTGCTCGCGCGCATCGAGTCGGGCGACGTGTTCGGCCTCGTCGTCACCCCCGACGGCACCCGCAAAGGCCACACCCATTGGAAGTCGGGCTTCTACCGCATTGCGCGCGAAGCGGGATTGCCCGTGACCCTCGGCTACGTCGACCGCACGACCAAGACCACCGGTCTCGGCCCCACGATCGACCTCACGGGCGATGTCTCGGCCGACATGGACGTCATCCGCGCCTTCTACGCCGACAAGTCGGGCGTGAAGCCCGAGCACCGCGTCGAGCCGCGCTTGCGCGAAGAGCTCGCGGGCTAGGCCGCCCCGCCGCGGCTCATCTCCTACGCTGGCACCGTGACTGAAGCCCCCACGCCGTCATCGGCGACGGATGCTCCCCCGCGCCTCTTCGTCTACGGAACCCTCGCGCCCGGGCGCTCGAACGAACACGTGCTCGCCGACCTCGAGGCCGCGTGGACACCGGCGCAGGTGCGTGGGCACCTCGTCGCTCAAGGGTGGGGAGCCGCGCTCGGCCACCCCGGCCTCACACCCGACGAGTCCGCGCCCTGGGTAGACGGGCTGCTCTTCGAGAGCGCCGAGCTGCCCGACCACTGGAGCCGCCTCGACGACTTCGAGGGCCCCGGCTACGAGCGCGTGCTCGTGTCGGCACGGCTCACCGACGGCAGCACGGTGTCGACCTTCGTCTACGCGATCCGGCCGGCGCACGACTAGTCGCGGCCTCCTCCACAGCGTTGGGGGCGGTCACACAAGCCGTACGCAATTGTCATACACGTCATACACTTGTGGCAGGGAGGCCGGAATGCTGTCCGTGCGACTGAGTGCAGAACAGGATGCGATGCTCGAGCGTCTCGCGCGCGAGACGGGCCGCAGCAAGAGCTACTACGTCAAGCGAGCCCTCGACGACTTTCTTGCCGACCGCGCCGATTACCTGCTTGCAATCGCCGCGATTGAACGCGAGGAGCCCCGCTACTCGGCCTCCGAGGTGAGGCGCGAACTTGGCCTATGAGGTCGAGTACACCGCGTACGCGTTCGGTGCGAGAAGAGTTGCACCATCGCGCCATCACATCGACGCGTCGGCCAGCATGCTCATGACGAGCGCGATCATCAACTCTTTCTCCTTGGGGTCGCTCATGGCGACCATCAGGGTGATGGCGGCAAGAGCATTGTTGGAGATAAGGCTTGAGCCACCGGGGCCCGAAAGGGCACTGTTCCGCTGGAGGAAGTGAACGAACAGAGCCGCAGCGCTGCGCTTGTTTCCGTCGGTGAGCGGGTGGTCCTTGATCACGAGGTACAGCAGGTTCGCTGCTTTGGACTGCACCGTCGGGTAAAGCTCAACGCCTCCGAAGCCCTGGTAAATGGTGGCGATGACACCGCGCAATGAACCGCCTCGCTCGCCGCCGAACAGGGTGTCTGCCGGAAACTCGGCCGCGACTTGATCGATCACTGATCGGGCTTCTTCGTAGGTCAGCTGCCACGTCGGAGCCGTGCCTGGCGACTCGTCGATCTTCCCGTTGTCGTAGTCGCGGAGTGTGCGGAGGCTCGGCAAGTAGCGGTCGACGACCTCAGCGACGCCGGCGACGAGTTCGTCTGATGAACGGGATAGAACCTGCACGATCGAGCCAAGCTGTTGTAGCCGTTGTTCATTAATGGCGCTGCCCTCGAGCACATAGCGGCGGAGAACACCATTCGCCCACCGGCGAAAGTGCACGCCTTCGGCTGACTTGACTCGATACCCGACCGACAGAACCATGTCGATGTTGTAGTGCTCAACTTGGTACGACTTGCCATCGGCGGCAGTTGTCGCAAATTTTGCGACAACTGGAAGCCCTTCGAGCTCCTCTCGCCGAGCATTGGCGAGGTGCTTTCCTATTGTCTTTATGTCGCGATCGAACAACGTTGCAAGTTGAGCCCGCGATAGCCAGACGGTCTCCCCGTCGGAGAGAACGGCAAGCTCGAAGCCGCCCGAGGCGGATCGATACAACTCGACACCCGGAGTTTCAGACATGGACCACCATCCAGATCAAGAGACCATCCCCGGCAGAAAGGCTGCGCCCTCGCGCGTGGCCCACGTTACCCCGCGCCACCGACATCCGAACTCTCCCGAAAGCGCGCGTTCCTCGAAGAAGGACTATTCGCAATCGGTTCACTCTTCGTTCGTCGCGGATGCGCGAGCGCAGTGATGTAGTCGATGTATGGACATCGTCAAGATTGAGAAGAAGCAGACCCTTAGCCGGGAAGAGGCCGCTCACCAGCTCCGCGCGATTGCGGACGAGCTCGCGTCAGGCAACGGCATCCTTATGGAGCGCGACGGCCTGCGGGTCACCGTCAAACTCCCCGACGAGGTCACCATGGAGGTCGAGGTCGAAATCGAGCACGACGAGCGAGAGTTCGAAATCACCCTCTCCTGGTAGTCGCGACAGGCGACGCGTTCGATACGGCACGCTCGAACGCTTTCGACACCGGCGTCACGACTCCCAGACCAGCAGCACCTGGTCGGCATCGAACTCCACAAATCGCTCACGCTCGACGAAACCCAGGTGAGCGAGGAGCGAGAGCGAACGCTCATTGGCGGCCTGCGTCACCGCGATGATCGGGTCACCGTGGGTGACCTCCGCGCTGGCCCACGCAAGAACGGGGCGGCATGCCTCGCGCGCGTAGCCACGCCCCCACACCTCCGGCACGAACTCGTACGATAGCTCGATCTCGCCCGTTCGGTACGGGCCGATATGAACGAGGCCGACAGGTTCGCCGCTCTCGGTCACCTCGACGGTGAATGCACCGCGCCAGGGCGTCTCGGCGACACGCTTCGGGATGTCCGCCGCAGCCACCGGCCCACCCAAGTACGCCCGTACCTGCAGGTCGGAGTAGAGCCGCTCAAGAAGTTCCGCATCAGAGTCGCGGGCATCCCGAACCGTCAGCGGAGCCTGACCCGGTTTCCCGGACGGTTTGTATGTGTTGATCATGCCGCGATTTCGGCGGTCGTGTGAAGTGTTTCATAGTCGGCGGGGCTGAGGTTGCCGAGGCTGGTGTGCCGGCGGCGGGGGTTGTAGAAGCCCTCGATCCACTC
>CALRMP020000008.1:0-54822 GCA_943369205.1 Gulosibacter massiliensis
GCCTGACCCGCTTTGCCGGACACCTGAGTTGAGGCGATGATCGTCTCGGAAGGAGTCCGTGAGATGCCTGCTGCCCACCCGCCGGAGTTCCGGCGTCGAGCCCTTGATCTCGTAGCGCAGGGCAATCCTGTCGCTCAGACGGCCAGTGATCTGGGAATCAGTGAGTCCTGTCTTCGGAACTGGATGCACCGCGATGCGGTCGATAGCGGCCGCAAACCCGGCGTGACCTCCGATGAGCATCGCGAGCTGGTCGAGCTGCGGCGACGATTGCGAGTGCTGGAGATGGAGAACGAGATCCTGAAGCGTGCCAGCGCCTATTTTGCCCGGGAGAATGTGCTCCCAAAATAGGTTTCCGGCTGGTCCAGGAGCTCGCCGCGGACGGTATCCCCGTCGCGGTGGCCTGCCGGTTTCTGAAGGTCTCCACGTCCGGCTACTACGAATGGCGAGACCGGTCACCCTCGCCGCGCGCGATCGCGGACGCGGAGTTGACGACAACGATTCGGCGGATCCACGCTGACTCGCGAGCGACCTACGGCGCGCCGCGAGTGCTGGCCGAGTTGCGACTCGGCCTTGGCGTTCACGTCGCACGCAAACGCGTCGCCAGGCTGATGCGGCAGGACGGCCTGGTCGGGGTGTCTCATCGCCGCAAGCGGCGCGGGTGGAAGCCGGATACCGCCACGCACGAGGACCTCGTGAAACGCCAGTTCCGTGCCGACGCCCCGAACCGGCTCTGGTTTTGCGACATCACGCAGCATCGCGCGAGGGACGGGTGGGTCTACTGCGCCGCCGTAATCGACGCATATTCCCGACGGATCGTGGGCTGGTCGATCTCTGACCGGATCACCGCGGAGATTGTCGTCGACGCGCTCGAGATGGCACGGTGGCGACGTCGACCCGAGCCCGGCACGGTGGTTCACGCGGACCGCGGAGCGCAATACACCTCCTGGCTGTTCGGGCATCGGCTGCGCCAAGCCGGATTGCTCGGCTCGATGGGCAGAGTCGCCTCCAGCGTCGACAACGCGCTCATCGAGAGCTTCTGGTCGACAATGCAACGCGAGCTCCTCGACCGCACGAGCTGGGACTCGAGAACTCAATTGACGTCGGCGATGTTCGAGTGGATCGAGGGCTTCTACAACCCCCGCCGCCGGCACACCAGCCTCGGCAACCTCAGCCCCGCCGACTATGAAACACTTCACACGACCGCCGAAATCGCGGCATGATCAACACATACAAACCGTCCGGGAAACCGGGTCAGGCCCCAGGTCCAGGCCGAGATCGTCGAAACTCACGGTGGAACGCTAGCGCCGCGAGACCTGACGGTGGCGTTTATGACAGACCGTTCAGCGCGTCAGCCACTCGCGCCGCACGATCGCGAACCGTTCAAGCGTTGTCCACTCGCCCTTAAACCAGTCACCGTCGACGATCGACCCCTCGTGCCGCAGCCCCAGTCTGCGCATGAGACTCACCACTGCAGCATTTCGCGCATCGCCCTGCATGACGACCCGGTGTGCCTGACGTTCGGCCATAAGCCACTCCAGGGTCGTTTCGAGCGCCTCGAGCGCGTACCCGACCCTCTGATGACGAGGGGCGAGAGTGACGCCCAGTTCGTAGGTGTCAGGCTGCTCGGCATCAGCGCCCACGGCGACGTCACCGACCAAGGCTGCGGCGCCGTCAGCGCCCACAGGAGCGTGCACGCCAAGCTGAACCCACTCCCCGGGCTTCGGGATGCCCGAACGAGGCTGAGCGGCCACGAGCGCCTCGGCATCGGCGATCGAGTAGTCCTCTGACCACGACTGGAATCGTGCGACGTCGGGAAGACACCGGTACGCCACGAACGCGGGGATATCGGCGATCGTCAACGGCGTGATCTCAAGCCGCGCAGAGCGCAGTGTCACGCTCACAACGCCTCAGTTCGGGGCTTAGAAGACCCGACGCATGAACTCGGCGTTTTGCGAGTAGCCGAGGCGGTCGTAGAAGCCGCCGGCACGACGCGCAGCAACCGTGAGCTGGCGAACGCCACGCGCGATGCATTCACCCTCGACCTCGTGCACGAGCAGGGTGCCCAGTTCAAGCCCCCGTGCCGCCTCATCAACAGCAATCTCTTGCAGTTGGGCAGAGAGGCCATTTGTCGACAGCAACGGGGTGATCGTCGTCAGCGCGTAACCCTGCACCGTTCCTTCATCGTCTTCGGCGACGAACATGAGCACGTCAGCGTCGGAGAGAAGGGCCTCAAAACTCACGTCGAACGCCGAACGCACCGGCACGAACGTCGCTCCGAGCACGCGAAGGAGGGCAAACACCCGATCCGCGTCGGTGGCTGTCGCTCGGCGAACCCGAGGCATATCAGCGCCCGAAGTTACCGCGGTAGTACTCGTAGACCCAACCGACGAGGCCCACGAGAGCGAACGGAACCGCGTAGGCGAAGATCCAGAAGGAAATGGAGAGTCCCAAGAAGGCGATCGCCACTGCTGCGGCGAGGAACACGGGCCACCAGCTCCACGGAGGGAAGAACCCCTGTTCGGCGTCGCCGTCATCGATTCCTGCGTCGAGGCGGTCCTCGGCAAGCTCTCCGCCCTGGTTGCGATACACGAGGCGCAGATAGAAGCCGATGAACAGCGACAACACGGCACACAGGCCGATGGCAATCGCGCCGACCCACTCAACTTCCCCGGTGTCGACAATCGCCCACAATACGTAGATGGTCGTCAGCGCGGCGAAGAAGACAGTGAGCAGCCAGAACAGGTTGATGTTGGTCTTCATGTCAGCTCAGCCCCTATTTCGCGTTGCCGTCGACGTGGTCACGCGCAGCTCCTGTGCCCGACCCGATGGCCGCCGGGAGGTCTGCCTCCGGGTGGTTGAGGTCGAAGGCGGGCGACTCCGAACGGATCCGCGGGATCGAGGTGAAGTTGTGCCGAGGCGGCGGGCACGACGTCGCCCATTCGAGCGAGCGCCCGTAACCCCACGGGTCGTTGACGGTCACCAGCGGTGCCCGACGCGCCGTGATGTAGACGTTCAGCAGGAACGGAATCATCGACGCAGCGAGCAGAATCGACCCGAGAGTCGAGAGCTGGTTCATCCAGGTGAAGCCGTCTTCGACGAGGTAGGTCGCGTAGCGCCGTGGCATGCCGACCACGCCCAGCCAGTGCTGCACCAGGAACGTGGCGTGGAAGCCGATGAAGAGGGTCCAGAAGTGAATCTGCCCGAGGCTCTCGTTGAGCATCTTGCCGGTCCACTTCGGCCACCAGAAGTAGAAGCCAGCAAACATCGCGAACACGACGGTTCCGAAGACGACGTAGTGGAAGTGCGCGACGACGAAGTACGAGTCAGAGACCGCGAAGTCGAGCGGCGGCGAGGCGAGAATCACACCGGTCAACCCACCGAAGACGAACGTGATCAAGAAGCCGATCGTGAACACCATAGGACTCTCGAACGTCACTGAACCTCGCCACATTGTGCCGATCCAGTTGAAGATCTTCACGCCGGTGGGCACCGCGATCAGCATCGTCATGAGAGCGAAGAACGGGAGGAGCACCGAACCCGTGACGTACATGTGGTGCGCCCACACCGTCATCGACAGAGCAGCAATCGCGATGGTGGCGTACACGAGAGTCTTGTAGCCGAAGATCGGTTTGCGGCTGAACACCGGGATGATCTCCGACACGATGCCGAAGAAGGGCAGCGCAAGGATATAGACCTCAGGGTGGCCGAAGAACCAGAACAGGTGTTGCCAGAGTATTGCGCCGCCGGTCGCCGCATCGAACACATGAGAGCCAAACATGCGGTCTGAACCCAGCGCGAAGAGTGAAGCTGCCAGGACCGGGAAGGCCATGAGGACGAGCAACGACGTCACGAGAGTGTTCCAGGTGAAGATCGGCATACGCCACATCGTCATTCCGGGAGCGCGCATCGTGATGATCGTGGTGATGAAGTTCACGGCACCAAGAATTGTGCCGAATCCACTCATCGTGAGCCCGAAGACCCACATATTGCCGCCGATTCCTGGTGTGAATGTTTGGCTCGACAGCGGAGCGTAGGCGAACCATCCGAACGACGCTGCGCCCTGGGGGGTCAAGAAGCCCGCGACGGCGATGAACGAACCGAACGAGTAAAGCCAGTAGGCGAACGCGTTGAGTCGGGGGAATGCGACGTCAGGGGCGCCAATCTGGAGCGGCATCAGGACATTCGCGAAGCCGGCAAAGAGCGGGGTCGCGAACATCAGCAACATGATCGTGCCGTGCATCGTGAAGAGCTGGTTGTACTGCTCTTTCGTGGCGACGATCTCAAGGCCGGGCGCGAACAGCTGGGCCCGGATCACTAGGGCCATCACACCGCCGATGAGGAAGTACACGAACGAGGTGATCAGGTACATGTACCCGATGGTCTTGTGGTCAGTCGACGTAATCCACCCGACGAAGACGTTGCCCTTCCGTCGCACCGTGGGCGAGACGTGGACGGGTGCCGGACCCGAGACGGATGGGCGAGGTGCGGTCGTGGTCATGAGCCGCCTACTCCTCTTCGCTGGCGCCGGAGGTTCCCGGCAGGTTGGTGTTGGTGTTGAACTCAGGCCCGAGTCGACCAATGTTGCCCTGTTCGCGCAGCGACTCGATGTAGGCGTCGTACTCCTCTTGCGAGACGACTTCGACGTTGAAGAGCATCAAGGAGTGGTACTCGCCACACAGCTCGGCGCACTTGCCCATGTAGCTCCCCTCCTTCTCGGGGATGAAGTACCAGTAGTTCGTGGTGTCTTCGCCCGGGATCATGTCTTTCTTGTAGAGGAAGTCGACGATCCAGAAGGAGTGAATAACGTCACGCGACTCGATCTTGATTTCGACCTTCTGGCCGACCGGCAAGTACAGGGTCGGCAAGGTGTCAATGTCGATGGTGTTGTTCGGCCCTGTTTCCTGAGCCTGGATTCCCGCGTAGTAGACGTCTTCGGTGAGGTAGTTGAAGTCCCACGCCCACCGCTTGCCGTACACCTCGATCGAGACGTCGGGGTCGGCCAACGGCTCTTCGATGATCGTCTGGTCACGAGCCGTGAAGGCGAAGAAACCGAGCACGAGAATCAGCGGCGCAACCGTGTAGAAGACCTCGATCGGCATGTTGTAGCGCAATTGAACCGGAAGCCCGGTCTGACCCTTGCGGCGGCGGTACACGATCGCCGCCCAAATGATGAGACCCCACGTGATGACACCGACCACGAGGAGGACGATCCAGGAGGTAACCCAGAGCCCGATGACGCGGTCGACCTGGTTCGTCGTGCCCGGCTCGGTCGGCAACCAGCCGAGCTGCATCTGCGTGGTGCAACCCGCAAGGGCCACCGTAGTGACGAGGGCGAGCGGGATCGCCGTCAATCGAAGACGTCGGTTGGAACGCACCGTAAACCTCTCGTGGCAGGGTCAGGAACTGCGATTCAGTCTATGTCACGGGTGGGGCGGAGAACGCCGAGCGACGCTCCGCAACTACCCGCGAATCGCGCTAGTGGAAGCTGTCTCCACACGCGCAACTGCCGCCGGCATTGGGGTTGTCGATCGTGAATCCTTGCTTCTGAATGGTGTCTTCGAAGTCAATGGATGCACCGTCCAGGTAGGGCACGCTCATCTTGTCGACGACCACTTCAACGCCGTCAAAGTCGCGCAACGCGTCTCCGTCGAGAACGCGCTCGTCGAAGTACAACTGGTAGATGAGACCCGAGCAACCACCGGGCTGAACCGCAAGCCGCAGACGAAGGTCGTCGCGACCCTCTTGGTCAAGAAGCGAACGCACCTTGGCAGCGGCGGCCTCGGTCAGGCTCACTCCGTGGGTGTCGAGTGCAGTGTCGGTCATGGAGACTCCTCGAAAGATGGGATGACGGATTTCAGTGTACGCCGCGTTGCTGGATGCTCAGCGGAGGTCATGGGCGGCGTTCAGACGCGCGAGCATCAGTGCTTCCGTCAACACCGCGCGGTGAAACACGCCGAGGTGGAGCGACTCGTTCGGACTATGAGCGCGCGTTTGCGGGTCTTCGACGCCGGTGACGAGCACGTGGGCGTCGGTGAAGGTCTCACGCAGTTGTGCGATGAACGGAATCGATCCGCCCACCCCGGCGAGCACGGGTTCCGCTCCCCAGGCCTCACGCATCGCGACGAGCGCTTCGTCTGCGGCCCAACCATCGACGTCAACCAAGAATGGGTCACCGAGGTCGACGGACGAGATCTCCCATCGCGCTCCGAAGGGTGCGTTGTCGTGAAGGTGCTTCTCGATCGCCGCAAAGGCCTCGGACGCACGCTGACCGGGGGCGACGCGAGCACTCACCTTGACCGTAACCGACGGGCTCAGGGTGTTGGAGGCGTTGCGGACGCTCGGAGCATCGATCCCGGTGACCGTGATGGCCGGTTGCGACCAGATTCGATGAAGAAAAGGGCCTCGGCCGATCGGGCTCACGCCCTCGAGAAGTCCCGTATCGGCGCGCAGTCGATCTTCGGTGATCTCGGGCACCGCAGCGTCGTGCGACGTGAGACCCGCCACGGCGACACACCCGTTCTCATCGTGCAGAGTGGCCAGCAACGCGATGGTCGCGAGCATGGCATCCGGAACAGCGCCGCCATACATGCCCGAGTGCGAGGCGTGTTCCAATGTCGAGACGGTCAGCGAGAAGGTCACGTTGCCGCGCAGCGCAATGGTGAGCGACGGAACGTCGACCGACCAGTTGTCTGAATCAGCCACCACGATGACGTCGGCGGCGAGGAGGTCACGGTGCCGCTTCAGCAAGGCACCAAACGAGCGAGACCCGAACTCCTCTTCGCCCTCGATGAAGACGGCGACTCCCAGGTCGGGGTCGGCTGTGACCTCACACAGAGCTCTGATCGCGGCGACGTGGGCGACGACGCCGGCCTTGTCGTCGGCCGCTCCACGGCCATACAGCCGATCGCCGCGCAACGTGGGCTCGAACGGCGGTGACTCCCACTCGTCGTCAGCTCCGGGCGGCTGGACGTCGTGGTGGGCGTACAGCAAGACAGTGGGGGCACCGTGGCGCGCTTCCCGCCTCGCCAGCACCGCAGGCTGACCCAGCTCACCGCTCGGAGTCGGAGCCCGATCAACGATGACCGTCTCGAAGAATGCCAGCTCACGCAGCAGGTGTGCGGTGTGATCGGCCGTGCGCACCACGTGCTCCGGGTCAAAGCCATCCCACGACACCGAGGGGATGCGCACAAGCGTTGACACGTCGGCGATCGCCTGCGGCAGCCCGTCGCGCACGCTTACCCGGAGGGCGTCGAGCAGCTCGGGCGGAGTCGCGGGTCGCTCAGCGCGAGGAGTCAGTGTCATGCCGGTAATCTTAAGGCTCGCACCGATCGGAAGGATGTGCCGCCGTGGCCGCCCGCGACAACGTGAACCCCTCCCCCTCAGCCGCCGAGCTGGCAACGGCCGAGGCGCACGCCCAGGCCGAAGCGATTGCCTCCGGAAAAGGCCGACCGACGCCGACCCGGAAAGAACGCGAAGCAGCGCGCAAGCGTCCACTCGTTCCCAATGACCGGAAGCAAGCGCGCAAAGAGCACCGCGACAAGATGAACGCGGCCCGAGAGAAGGCGCGTCTCGGCATGGCAGCGGGTGAAGAGAGATACCTCCCGCAGCGAGACAAGGGCCCCCAGAAGAAGTGGGTGCGCGACTACGTTGACGCGCGCATCAGCATCGGCGAGTTTCTGATTCCCGTGATGTTCTTCGTCATCATCTTGACCTTCATTCCCTCGATCGAAGCCCAAACCATCTCGATCATCGGCCTGTGGGCCTACTTCCTGGTCGCGGTGCTCGACTCGATCCTGTTGGGCTTCATCGTCCGGCGCAAGCTCACCGCCAAGTACGGAGCCGACAAGGTCGAGAAGGTGCGCTGGTACGCCGCGATGCGCGCGCTGCAGTTGCGCGTGCTGCGCCTTCCGAAGCCTCAAGTGAAGCGTGGGCAGTTCCCCGAGTAGGCACCGCCTGTCGGGGAGTTAACGCGCAGCCTTGCGTGCGCCATTTCGCGGCGCAAGACCGCGAGTGATCTGACGCGCCCAGAAGGGGCCGCGGTAGAGAAACGCGGTGTAGCCCTGCACCAGGGTCGCGCCCGCATCCAGCCGCTCAGCCGCGTCGTCGGCGGTGTCGATACCGCCGACCGAAATGACGCAGAAGTCCGCCGGAACCGCAGCGCGCACCCGACGCAGCACCGCCAATGACCGATCTTTCAACGGAGCGCCGCTGAGCCCTCCGGCGCCCGCTGCCTCGACGACCGCAGGGTCGGTCGACAAGCCGTCGCGCCGAATGGTCGTGTTGGTCGCGATGATGCCCGCAAGCCCGAGCTCACGCGCGAGAGCACACACGGCATCGATGGCCTCATCATCGAGGTCGGGGGCGATCTTGACGAGCACCGGCGTCGAGCCCGCCTCGTCGAGCACCGCCGAGAGAAGCGGCCGCAGAAGCGCTTCGTCTTGAAGGCCACGGAGACCCGGGGTGTTGGGCGAACTGACGTTCACCGCGAGGTAGTCGGCGACGCCCGCGAAAAGCCGTGCTGACGCTCGGTAGTCCGCAACGGCATCGTCGAGCTCGACGACACGGCTCTTGCCGATGTTCGCCCCGATGACAGCCCGGTGGGCACGACGGGCCTCACGGGCAACGCGCATCGCTGCGGCAGCTGCTCCCCCGTTGTTGAAACCCATGCGATTGATCACAGCGCGGTCGTCAACGAGACGAAAGAGTCGAGGCTTCGGGTTGCCGTCTTGAGGAATCGCGGTGACGGTGCCGATCTCGACATGACCGAATCCGAGGGCCCACAACCCGCGAATCATCCGCGCATCCTTATCGAAGCCAGCCGCCATGCCGAAGGGAGACTCGAAACGCAGCCCCAGAGTCTCGACGGCAAGTGCCGGGTGAGGGCGCGTCACGCGTCGAACCAAACTGGTCAAGCGAAGTGTTGCGATCGTACGAATGACCCAGGCAGCGGCGTGGTGGGCCCGCTCAGGGTCCATGTGCCGCAGCACCGTGCGGAAAAACAGCTCGTACACGGTGAGGATCAGCCCGCGTCGGGTTCTGGCACGCCTGCACCGTGTGCCCCGCGAAGCTGCACAATTGCGGATTCGAAATCGTCGAGGTTCTCAAAGGCCTGATAGACGCTCGCGAAGCGCAAGTAGGCGACCTCATCGAGCTCACGGAGCTCGGGCAAGATCGCGAGCCCGATGTCGTTTGCGTCAAGTTGAGATGCGCCGGTCGCGCGCAGGTTCTCTTCGACCTTCTGAGCGAGCTGAGCCAGATCGGCGTCGGTTACCGGGCGGCCCTGACACGCTTTGCGCACGCCGGCCACGATCTTCTCGCGCGAAAAAGGCTCGACGACGCCGCTGCGCTTGATGACCATGAGACTCGCCGTCTCAGTCGTACTGAACCGTCGCCCACACTCAGGACACTGCCGGCGCCGTCTGATCGAGAGCCCGTCATCACTCGTTCTCGAGTCGATGACACGGCTATCAGAGTGTCGGCAGAAAGGGCAGTGCATGGTGCGGCAAGCCTAGAGGAACCGGGCGCGCACGGCGTCTCCGTGTGCGGGCAGCTGCTCAGCATCGCTCAGCGCGGCGATGTGGGTGGCGACCTCGGCGAGAGCATCCCGGTCATACTCCACGATCTGCTGCGGGCGGAGGAACGTGTAGGCACCAAGACCCGAGGTGAATCGAGCTTGCCCGCCGGTCGGAAGAACGTGGTTCGACCCTGCTACGTAGTCGCCCAGGCTCACGGGAGTGTAGTCGCCGACGAAAATGGCTCCGGCGCTCTCGATGAGGGGCACGAATGCATCAGGATCAGCGACCTGCACCTCGAGGTGTTCGGGGCCGTAGGCGTTGCTGAAGCGGGCTGCCTGGGTGAGGTCGTCGACGAGAACGATCGCCGACTGCGGCCCGTCGAGGGCAGCCGCGACGCGTTCGCGGTGGTGCGTCGCGGCGACCGCTGCCGGCAAGGCCCCCAGCACCGCGTCGGCGAGTGCCGCGTTGTCGGTCACGAGCACGCTGCCGGCGAGCTCATCGTGCTCAGCCTGGCTGATGAGGTCGGCCACGATGAAGTCGGGTCGCGCGGTGGAGTCGGCGACGATGAGGATTTCGGTTGGTCCGGCCTCCGAGTCAATGCCCACGACGCCCTTGACGGCACGTTTCGCGGTTGCGACATAGAGGTTGCCCGGGCCCGTGATGACCTGCACGGGCTCCAGCCCGAGGTCGTCGACTCCGTACGCCAAGGCGCCGATTGCTCCCGCGCCGCCCATCGCGTAGACCTCGTCCACGCCGAGCACCGCGGCCGCGGCGAGGATCGTCGGGTGCACCGAGCCACCGAACTCTGACTGCGGAGGTGATGCAAGGGCGATCGACGCGACGCCCGCCACCTGGGCAGCGACAACGTTCATGACCACACTCGAGGGGTAGACCGCCTTGCCGCCGGGCACATACAGGCCAACGCGGCGCACCGGTTGCCACCGCTGAACGATTCGGGCTCCCGCTGCGACAACTGTGACGTGTTCGTCGGGAACCTGCGCTGCAGTCGCCCGACGAACACGGTCGATCGCGACGTCAAGGGCGGCTCGGACAGCCGGGTCGAGAGTGGCCTCGGCACTGCGCAGCTCATCAACGGAGACCCGAACACTCGACGGTCGCACACGATCGAAGCGTTCGGCCTGATCAAGGAGAGCGACGCTGCCGCGATCGCGGACATCCTGAATGAGGGTATCGACGGCATCAACAGCAGAACCGACATCGCTCGTCGCCCGGGGCACCAGGGCGAGCAATTCAGCTGCAGAGAGCGCGCGTCCGCGCAGATCGAGGATTCGCATCATGACGCACTCAGCCTAATCGCGGCCAGCCTCGGGAATACCCGGGCGTGGATGCGGTTGCATAGACCGTGATGACCACTGCACCTGACGCCACCGGCTTTGATGCATTCGCACAAGCGTTTCGTCGCCACGCTGCCGGAGTGGCTGTCGTCACCGCGCTGTCACCCGACGGACGACCGGTCGGGTTCACCGCGACCTCGCTTGCGTCACTCGCAGCCGTACCTCCTCTCGCGACCTTCAACATGGCCCGAAGCGCCAGCTCATGGCCCGCGATCTCGCAGACCGATCGCGTGGCGATTCACATGCTGGGTCAAGAAGACTTCGCGGTCGCACGCATCATGGCGGGCGATAACGCCCATCGATTCGACGGCGATCACTGGGAACCCGGGCCGCACGGCTTGCCGATCTTGAAGAACGTGACGGCGTGGATGGTCGGCCGCATCGTTGCCCGAACCCCCGTGGCTGACAACGCGATGATCGCGGTTCAGATCGATGAAGGTGCGCTCGGCGACCCCGACGAACCACTGCTGTACCACGAACGCTCGTATCGAGCACTGGGCGCAGAGCTCTAGAACGGTCGTGTTCCCTGACCGAGCCGCCCACTGCGGCCCGGGAGCGGGAGTCTAGGTCAGCGCTCGAGGGCCAAGCAGACTCTTCACTTCTCCGTAGAAGCCAGCGGATGGCTCAACGCGGTGTGGAAGCTCGAACACTCGGGCAGAGTCGTCGCGAACAAGCCGCAATCGCACCTCGGTCGAACCGCGATGCCGGCTGAGCACGACCTCGAGTTCTCTGACGATGTCGACCGTCGCTCGCTGTTCTCGCACCGTGAGGGTCAACGGGCCCGTGTCTGAACTCACTCCGAAGTCGGGTTGCTGAAGGGTGACCGCTTGAAGGGTGATGCCGTCGTCGCGGTGGTTGACGCGGCCACGAACGACAACGATGCTGTCGGCCGCAAGTCGCGACCCGAACTCGGTGTAGGTCTTGCCGAGGAACATGACCGAGACTTCGCCACCGAAGTCTTCGAGCGTGATCATGCCGTACGGGTTGCCCGAGTTGCGGGCGACCCGGTGCTGCACACTCGTGATCAGCCCCGCGACCGTCACCTGTTCTCCGTCGGCAGGCGGGTTGTCGTTGAGTTCGGCGATGCTGAGGCCGGCATGCGATGCGAGGGCGCGTTCGAGACCCGCGAGGGGGTGATCCGAGACATAGAGCCCGAGCATTTCCCGCTCGAATGCAAGCTTGTCTTTCTTCGCCCACTCGGGCCGGTCGGGCACGTGCTCGGCACTGTGCTCGGCGTCGTCGAACAAGCTGTCGAAGTCGAATCCGACATCGCCGGCCTCCTCGGCCCGCTTCTCCTTCACCGCCGCCTCGACCGCACCCTCGTGAATCTCCATGAGCGCGCGACGTGTGGCGCCGAGCGAGTCGAAAGCCCCTGCCTTGATGAGCGACTCGATGGCGCGCTTGTTCGCGACCGGGCTCGGCACCTTCTTGAGAAAGTCGAAGAACCCGGTGAAGCGACCCTTCTGCTCTCGAGCGGCGCGAATGTGATCGACGACCGCGAAGCCCACGTTGCGCACAGCACCCAGGCCAAAGCGAATGTCGTCGCCGACAGCGGCGAAGAAGCCAATCGACTCGTTGACATCGGGCGGCAGCACCGTGATGCCCATCCGCCGGCACTCGTTGAGGTAGACGGCCATCTTGTCTTTTGAGTCGCCGACGCTCGTGAGCAGAGCGGCCATGTACTCGGCCGGGTAGTGGGCCTTGAGGTAGGCCGTCCAGTACGAGACGACTCCGTACGCGGCTGAGTGCGCCTTGTTGAACGCGTAGTCGCTGAAGGGCACGAGGATGTCCCAGAGCGTCTTGACGGCCGCGGCTGAGTAGCCGTTGGCGGTCATCCCGGCCTCGAAGTTCTCGTACTGCTTGTCGAGCTCTTCCTTCTTCTTCTTGCCCATTGCACGGCGCAAGAGATCAGCCCCAGCGAGGGTGTAGCCCGCCAGCTTCTGCGCGATCTCCATGACCTGCTCTTGGTACACGATGAGGCCGTAGGTGCCGCCGAGCACGTCGCGCAGAGGCTCTTCGAGTTCAGGGTGAATCGGCACGATCGGCTGACGGCCGTTCTTGCGCAGTGCGTAGTTGGTGTGCGAGTCGGCACCCATGGGCCCGGGCCGATAGAGCGCGAGCACCGCCGAGATGTCTTCGAAGTTGTCGGGCTTCATCATGCGCAAGAGGGCGCGCATGGGGCCGCCGTCGAGCTGAAAGACGCCGAGAGTGTCGCCTCGGGCCGTGAGTTCATAAGCAGCCGGGTCATCGAGCGTCAGGTCTTCGAGCACGAGCCGCTCGCCACGGTTCGCCTCAATGTTGTCGAGGGCATCGTCGATGATCGTGAGGTTGCGCAGCCCCAAGAAGTCCATCTTGACGAGCCCGAGCGCCTCGGAGGCCGGGAAGTCGAACTGCGTGACGATCTGACCGTCTTGCTCGCGCTTCATGATCGGGATGATGTCGATGAGCGGCTCGCTCGACATGATCACGCCCGCGGCGTGAACGCCCCACTGGCGCTTGAGGTTCTCGAGGCCGAGTGCGGTGTCAAACACGGTTCGCGCTTCCGCGTCGACCTCGATCAGGGCACGGAAGTCGGCGGCCTCCTTGTAGCGCTCGTGGCTCTTGTCGAAGATGCCGGCGAGAGGCATGTCTTTGCCCATGATCGCCGGGGGCATGACCTTGGTGAGCTTCTCCCCCATACCGAAGGGAAAACCGAGCACGCGCGAGCTGTCTTTGAGGGCTTGCTTGGCCTTGATCGTGCCGTAGGTGACGATCTGCGCCACACGCTCGTCGCCGTACTTGTCGGTGACGTACCGAATCACTTCGCCACGACGGCGGTCGTCGAAGTCGACATCGAAGTCGGGCATCGAGACGCGGTCGGGGTTCAGGAAGCGCTCGAAGATCAATCCGTGCTCGAGGGGGTCGAGGTCGGTGATGCGCATGGCATAGGCGGCCATTGACCCGGCGCCGGAGCCGCGGCCCGGGCCAACGCGGATTCCGTTGTTCTTCGACCAGTTGATGAAGTCGGCAACGACCAGGAAGTACCCCGAAAAGCCCATCTGCGTGATGACGCCGATCTCGTACTCGGCGCGCGCGCGGACAGCATCCGGAACTCCGCCCGGATACCGCACCGCCAGCCCGCGCTCGACCTCTTTCGTGAACCAGCTGTCTTCGGTCTCACCATCGGGCACGGGAAAGTGGGGCATGTAGTTCGCCGAGGTATCAAAGGCGACCTCGGCGCGCTCGGCGATGAGCAGGGTGTTGTCGCAGGCTTCTGGGTAGTCGCGGAACAAGTCGCGCATCTGTGCGGGAGTCTTCAAGTAGAACTCGTCGCTGTCGAACTTGAACCGGTTGGGGTCATCGAGCGTGCTGCCCGATTGCACACACAGCAAGGCGGCATGTGATCCGGCATCGCCCGCATGGGTGTAGTGCAGGTCGTTCGTGGCGACCAGGGGAAGCCCCAGGTCTTTCGCGAGCCGGATGAGGTCGGTCATGGTGCGACGCTCGATCGCGAGACCGTGGTCCATGATCTCGACGAAGTAGTTCTCTGCTCCGAAAATGTCGCGGAACTCGGCGGCGGCTTCGCGCGCCTTCTCGTAGTCGCCCAACCGCAAACGCGTTTGGACCTCGCCGCTCACGCACCCGGTCGTCGCGATAACGCCCGCGCTGTAGCGGCTCAGCAGTTCACGGTCCATGCGCGGCTTGAAGTAGTAGCCCTCGATCGAGGCGAGAGAGGACATGCGGAAGAGGTTGTGCATGCCCGTCGTCGAGGCAGCCAGCATCGTGAGGTGGGTGTACGCGCCTGAGCCCGAAACGTCATCTTCGCCGCCGACTCCCCACTTCACCCGCGTCTTGTCGGTGCGATGAGTGCCCGGCGTCAAGTACGCCTCGATGCCGATGATGGGCTTGATGCCCTCGTCGGTCGCCGTCTTCCAGAAGTCGAAGGCGCCGAACATGCTGCCGTGGTCGGTGATCGCGATGGCCGGCATGCCTTGCGCGACCGCTTCGGCGATGAGCGGCTTGACGCGGGCTGCGCCGTCGAGCATCGAGTACTCGCTGTGCACATGAAGGTGCACGAACGAATCTGCTCGAGTGGTCACGGGGCCTCCGACGGGGTGAACCTGGACCCTCAGTCTAGGTCGTGCCGGGAAGCGCTCCAGGCCCGAGAGACGGGCGCGTCATCCCTCGCGCAAGACATCGAGGGCGTGCTGAAGATCGTCCGGGTACGTCGACGTGTACTCAACCTGGTCGCCGGTCGACGGATGCCGAAAACCCAGCCGCATCGCGTGCAACCACTGCCGCTCGAGGCCCAGTCGCGCGCTCAACACGGGGTCTGCGCCGTACATCGCGTCTCCCACACACGGGTGACGCTGCGCCGCCATGTGGACCCGAATCTGGTGGGTGCGACCCGTCTCAAGATGGATCTCGAGCAGCGATGCGCCAGGGAAGGCTTCGAGCGTGTCGTAATGGGTGACCGAGGGCTTCCCGCCCGCGACCACGGCGAACTTCCACGCGCTGCCGGGATGCCGGCCGATCGGAGCGTCGATCGTGCCGGACAACGGGTCGGGATGCCCCTGCACCACGGCGTGATAGATCTTGTGCACCTCACGATCGTGAAACTGGCGCTTGAGCTCGCGGTAGGCGTCTTCTGACTTCGCGACCACCATGAGCCCGCTTGTGCCGGCATCGAGCCGATGCACGATTCCCGCCCGTTCGGGTGGCCCCGAGGTCGCCACGCGGAATCCGGCGGCGGCCAAGGCCCCGATCACGGTAGGCCCCTCCCACCCGACAGACGGGTGAGCGGCGACCCCGACCGGCTTATCGACAACCACGAGGTGGTCATCGTCGTGAACGATGCGAAGGTCGTCGACCGGGATCGGCTCGATGCGTGCTTCCCGACGAGGCTCCCAGGTGACCTCGAGCCAGGCGTCGGCGGCGACGCGATCAGACTTTCCAACCACGCGACCATCGAGCATCACGCCCCCGGCATCGGCGATCTCGGCGGCCTGCGTTCGGGAGAACCCGAGCAGAGTCGCGAGAGCGACATCCACCCGCTCCCCCGCTCGTCCGGGGGGAACGGGAAGGGAGCGCGACTCTGTCATCGTCGCGCTCCCTGTGCCGTTCTGGCGGGATGAATCAGGAGCCGTAGCCCGGGTACTGACCCGGGGGCGGAGACTGGGGTGCCGGGTACGACGGCGCAGACCCAGGAGCCGGGAATGCGGGAGCCGAACCCGGGTACGTCTGCTCGTAGCTGGGCACCTGGGTGGCCACCGGCTGGGGCGCACCGGCACCTGAGGGAACCGACGCTGCGGCGGGAACTCCGGCCGGCTGCGCGGTGCCTTCCAGCTCACGCAATTGACCCTGAATGTAGGTGCGAAGCTGCTGGCGGTATTCACGCTCGAAGACACGCAACTCGTCAACACTGCGCTGCAGGCTCACGCGCTCTTGCTCGAGCACCTGCAGTTGGCCCTGCTGTGCGCTGGCGGCCGCGGCGACGATGCGGGCAGCCTCGGCCTCGCCCTCGGCGATGAGCTGCTCTTTCTTCGTCTGGCCTTCGCGAACGTGCTCTTCGTGAAGACGACGAGCGAGCTGCAGCAGGTTGTTCGTGTCTGCGGAGCCCTCAGCGCCAGCGAGGGCCGGGGCGGCCGTTTCGAAGGAGGGTGCGGGCGGGGCGATCATCGGGGCCGGAGCGGGCATGGCCGCAGCTGCCGCGCCACCGCGCTGGAGCTCGGCGATGCGGGCGTCAGCCGCAACCAGGCGTTGCCGCAACTCGTCGTTCTCCTGCGTGAGGCGACGGAGCTCGACCACGATCTCGTCGAGGAAGTCATCGACCTCGTCTTGGTCGTAACCCTCGCGGAATTTGGTCGACTGGAAACGCTTGTTGACGACATCTTCGGGCGTGAGAGCCATGCGCGTCACCTCGAAACTTTCTGGAGCGGTTGAATAACGATGGAGTAACGCTAGCAACAACTCGTCACATGCGTCACATCCGTGTCATCCAGCGTACCCCGGATACCTCTCAAAGTGCTCGGTTCAGCGCCCACTCACGAGAGACATCAAGATCAGCAGCACGATCAACACAATCGTCCAGGCGAGGTCAAGCCGGATCGACCCGAGCTGCAATGGTGGGATGACGCGCCGCACCGCCTTGATGGGCGGATCAGTGATCGTGTAGCTCACTTCGGCGAGCACGACCAGTACGCCCCGGGGCCGCCAGCCGGGGTTGAGCACCTGCACCCAGTCGAGCACAAATCGCGCCCACATGGCGATGAACACCACGAGAAGGGCGACGTAGATCACATTCAGGATGATCGAAAAGACAAGTGGCACAGCTCTAGTCTCTCAGGTCAGCCTGGCAGGAAACGCGATGACGACTAGTCGCGCGCGAAGAACGACGCGTCGACGTCGGGCTCAACCTCAGCAAAGTCGCCCGTGGTCGCAACGTGGGCCGGCGACAGCAAGAAGACCTTGCTCGTGACGCGCTCGATGCGCCCATAGAGACCTTCGGAGAGGCCGCTCGCAAAGTCGACCAGACGACGCGCATCGGGCTCGCTCATTTGCGACAGGTTCATGATGACCGGAATTCCCTCGCGGAAGCTTTCGGCGATCTGCTGCGCGTCTTTGTAGGCCCGCGGGTGCACGGTCAGGATCTCGTTCATCTCGGGCTGCGCGCTCGCGCGGGCGGGCGCAGGGCGTCGCAACGGCGTGACCGAGGAGCGCTGTGCGGCGGGCGCGGCGGCAGCCGCTGCCGGGGAGGCGGCGGGATGCTCGTACTCAACCTCTTCATCGGCGAGGCCGAGGTACACCATGGTCTTGCGCAGCGGGTTGCTCATGTTCCGTCCTAACCGGTCTTGACACTGTCGAGGTTAGGCCTGAGCGGGCCGTTTTCCGGTGATTGCCGCGCCGATGCGGAGGTGTGTCGCGCCTTCGAGAATGGCGTCGGCATAGTCGCCCGACATCCCCGCCGAGATACTGGTCGCGCGAGGAGCCAGTCGACGAACGCTGTCGGAGACATCGCGCAGTCGAGCGAAGGCGGCGCGCGCTGGCTCGTCGAGCGGCGCAACCGCCATGACGCCCAGTAGGCGGAGTGTCGGATGTTCGAGAACGCTTTCGGCCAACGCCAACGCCTCCGACGGTGCGACGCCACCGCGAGCGGGGTCATCGGTCAGATTGATCTCGAGAAAGACGTCGATCGCCCGATCAAGTCGCCCCAGTGCGCCCACGAGCGACGGACGATCGACCGAATGGATGACGCGCGCATACTCCGTGACGGCGCGCACCTTGTTCGACTGGAGTTGCCCGACGAAGTGCCAGGTGAGGGGCAGGTGCGTGAGCGCGAGAGCCTTCGGCGCAGCATCCTGATGACGGCTCTCGCCCACGTCGCTCACGCCCAACTCGACCAATTGCTCGATGAGCGATGCCGGATGGAACTTGGTCACGACGATCGTCGTGACCTCGTCAGCCGCGCGACCCGCTTGCGCACACGCACTGTCGATGCCGTGCATGACACTCGCGTACCGTTCGGCGAGACCGGCGTCGACGGTCGTCATCGTGAAGCCACCGTTTCGGTCACTGGGGCGCGTGGTCAGCGCAAGAAGTCGGGAATGTCGAGGTCGTCGTCATCATCGAGCGCGACCGGGTCGATCGGCGCGGTCGCCCCGAGATCAGCACCGTCAGACCACGGCTTCTCGACCGGAGCCGAGGGCTCCGTTGGCTCGGGCGCCCGCTGCCCGCCCGACTGCACGAACGAGGTGCGGCGATCGCGATGCACCGTCGTCGGCTCGCCGCCGTCGAAGCCAGCGGCAATGACGGTGACCCGCACTTCGTCGCCCAGGGTGTCGTCGATCACCGCGCCGAAGATGATGTTCGCCTCGGGGTGGACAGCTTCTTGCACCAGTCGAGCAGCATCGTTGATCTCGAAAATTCCGAGGTTTGAACCACCCTGAATCGAGAGCAGCACCCCGTGAGCGCCATCAATGCTTGCTTCGAGCAGAGGGCTTGCGACGGCGAGTTCTGCCGCCTTGATCGCACGGTCGGCGCCGCGCGCCGAGCCAATGCCCATGAGCGCCGAACCCGCGCCCTGCATGACGCTCTTGACGTCGGCGAAGTCGAGGTTGATGAGCCCCGGTGTGGTGATGAGATCGGTGATGCCCTGCACACCGGCCAACAGCACCTGGTCGGCCGTCGCGAAGGCCTCGAGCATCGAAATGCCGCGGTCGCTGATCTCGAGCAAGCGATCGTTGGGGACGACGATGAGCGTGTCGACCTCGTTCTTGAGGGCAGCCACGCCGGCGTCGGCCTGAGCTTGCCGACGCTTGCCTTCGAATTCGAAGGGCTTGGTCACGACGCCGATTGTGAGTGCGCCGATCGACTTAGCGATGCGCGCGACCACGGGGGCGCCGCCGGTGCCGGTACCGCCGCCTTCGCCAGCGGTGACGAAGACCATATCGGCGCCCGCGAGCGCTTCTTCGATCTCTTCCGCGTGGTCTTCCGTGGCGCGACGACCCACTTCGGGATCTGCACCGGCTCCGAGTCCGCGCGTGAGTTCGCGGCCCACATCGAGCTTGACGTCAGCATCGCTCATGAGCAGAGCTTGAGCGTCGGTGTTGATCGCGATGAATTCGACACCGCGCAAGCCGAGCTCGATCATGCGGTTCACGGCGTTGACTCCCCCGCCGCCGATGCCAACGACCTTGATGACGGCAAGGTAGTTCTGGTTCGTGGTCACGTCGGAGCCTTCCGCGGTAAACCTTAACCTTCACGTTGAAGGCTAAAGTTATGCTCAGTATGTACTGCTGACTCGACGGTAGAGGTCACACCCAGAACGACCGCGCAGGCTCGCCGCGTGTCGCGAGCACGCACTCGAGACCGGCTGCATCGCTAGAGGCGGCGCACGACCAAGCTGTCCGGAGCCGACACGTCGTACTCCCACGCGACGTTCTGGTCGGTGGCGACGATCGCTGCTTCGAGCACGCGCGCCTTGTACTCCGACCTCTCCCCGCTCCCCCAGATCACGCGGTGGCCGACTCCGGCCATCGTGAAGGTGACGTCATCGCGCGTGGTCGCGGAGATCTCGTTGATGCGGCCGAGCAGCTCCGGCGGGAGCGCGAGCAACACGGCTGCCACACTGCGGAACGGCAGGGCATCCGGATCAGCGGTGTCGACCAGGATCGACGGGATGCCCGCCGGGCGTTCCGCCGACGACTCCACGACGACGCCCGCGGCGTCGACGAGATCCCAACCCGCCCCGCGCGAGACCGCTCCGATCGGCTGCCGCTCGACGAGCCGCACGACGAGAGTCTGCGGAGGAACCACCTCGGTCGAGAACGACCGAATCAGCGCAAAGCCGGCGAGGTCGTCTCGAATCTGGGCGTCGTCGAGAAGCGCGAGCGGAGTGCCGAGGTGATCATCGAGCGCTGACTCGATCTCGGCCGCGTCGAGTCGAGTCGTACCGGCAACGACGATCGTGGACAGCGACATGAGGGGCGAGAGAGTGACAAGCGCGACGCCGCCGATGAGCGCGAGGACCGTGCCTCCCGCCGCGACCGCGATGAGTCTCCGGCGGCGACTGCGTCGCGTGAATCGTCGGCGCTCGGCTTTTTCTGCCGCACGTCGAATTCGCGTCGCCGCTCGCGCATCTCGCTGAGATGACTCCGCCTGTGCGGGTCGAGGGTTGCGGCGCGGGGTGGTCGGCGACGACGGAGAAATCGATGTCGACGACTCCCTCTTTTCGCGGGGTGCAGGCTTGTCGCGAGTCGGGCCGCGCGGCGGACGAGTCGGGGGCGTCGCCCCGGGGCGTTCCGCTCGGTCATGACCCTCCGGTCGTTTCACGGCGCGACTGCTTCGGCGCCCCGACCCTCCAGTGCCGCCCGCACCAGGGGGAGAATGCGATACACGTCGCCACAGCTCAAGGTCATGACGATGTCTCCGGGCTGAGCGATTTCGGCAATGCGTGCCGCAGCGGCCTGCCAGTCGGGACGGTAGTCGACGTGAGTTGCGTCATCGAAACTGTCGACAACGAGAGCTCCGGTCACCCCAGGGATTGGGTCTTCGCGGGCGCCGTAGACGTCAAGCACAACCGTGTGATCGGCGCCGCGCTCGTACACCTCGGCGAACTCCCCGGCCATTGCCTGAGTGCGACTGTAGAGATGCGGTTGGTGGATAGCGATCACTCGCCCCTCCCCAACGACCGACCGCGCCGTCTGCAACGCCACCGCGACTTCGGTCGGGTGGTGCGCGTAGTCATCGTAGAGCCGCACCCCGTCGGCGAGTCCATGCGATTCGAAGCGGCGCTGTGTGCCCGCGAACCCGTCGAGCGAGCGCACAGCATCGCGTGCCGGAATCCCCATCCCCACGAGCACCGCGATCACGCCGGCGGCATTGAAGGCGTTGTGTCGACCGGGGATGGCGAGTTCCCCGGTGAACTCGTCGCCGCCGATCACCACTCGATAGCGAATGGGGCCCGTTTCTGAAATCTCCACCAGTCGCACATCGGCATCGTCAGCCTCACCGAAGGTGACGACGGGAACGGCCACGCCCTGATCGGTCAGTCGCGCGTGCAGTCGCCGGAGTGCACCGTCGTCTGCCCAGAGCACAACGAGTTCGTGTGCGCCGCGCGCGAAGTCCTCGAAGGCACGCTCCAAGGCCTCGTGGTCGCCATAGTGATCGAGATGGTCGGTGTCGATGTTGGTGACCAGCCCGATCGCCACGTCATAGAACAAGAACGAGCCGTCTGATTCGTCAGCCTCGACCACGAACAGGTCGCCCGACCCCCACGCCGCGCTCGTGTCGGCGCCTTGGATCACCGCGCCATTGACAAACGACGGGTCGCGCTTGAGTGCCCGGAGTGCGGTCACGAGCATCCCTGTCGACGTCGACTTGCCGTGAGCACCCGCGACGGCGATCAACCGCTCGTCTCGCACGAGCCACGCGAGCGCGTTCGCCCGGTGGAGCACAGGCAGGCCACGGCGAAGTGCCTCTTGGTATTCCGGGTTATCGAGCCAGAGCGCACCGGTTACGACGAGAGTGTCGGCATCTCCCACATGGTGGGCGTCGTGCCCGATGTGCACCTCGATGCCGAGGTCACGCAGAGCCTGCACCGCCGCGGAATCGGAACGGTCGGACCCCGTGACCGGGATTCCGCGCGCGTGCATCATGCTCGCAATGCCGCTCATTCCCGAACCGCCGATGCCGACGAAGTGAACGCGTCCGAGCGAATCGGGAAGAACGAGAGAGGGGTCAGGCTTGATCATCGCGGTTCACCCTACGCGGTTCGACGAAGCGACGTGCTCGCGCACGAGAGCCAGAAGCTCGGCGGCACCGTCGAGGCGCTCGAGCGACTGGGCGGCTGCGGCCATCTGCGCGATAGCGGCCCGATCACTCAGCAGCGGAACGAGTTCGTCGGCCACCCACTGAGCACTCACGCGATCGTCGTCGACGAGTCGCGCGGCGCCCGCCGACACCAACCCCCGCGCGTTGAGCCGCTGCTCACCGTTCCCGGCCGCATACGGAACGAGAACGGCAGGGAGACCCAGAACCGTGAGCTCACTGACGGTGGCCGAACCCGCTCGGCACAGCGCAAGGTCGGCGGCGGAGAAAGCGAGGTCCATGCGATCGCAGTACTCGAGACTCACGAAGCCCGGAAGGTGGGGGTCGTCGCCACCCCGACCGGTGCCCGTCAAGTGGATCACCTGCCAGCCGGCATCAAGAATCTGCGCAGCACCATGACTGATCGCGTCGTTGAGGCGGAGCGCGCCGGTGGAACCTCCCGTCACGAGAAGCACCGGTCGCGCTGCGTCGAGCCCGAAGTGGCGCAAGGCTTCGGGCTTCGTTGCCACGCGATCGAGCGCAGAGATCTCTGGCCGGAGCGGCATGCCGACCACTCGGGCACCCCGGACAGGGGTTCCGGCAAAGGTCACCCCGACAGCCGCACCGAGCCGGGCCGCGAGTTTGTTCGCGATGCCGGGGCGCGCGTTCGCTTCGTGGGCGATGATCGGAACGTGTTCGCGCCACGCGGCAACGTAGGCAGGAGCCGAAGCGTATCCGCCAAAGCCCACGACGACATCGATTCCCCGCTCGCGAATGATTGCCCGGGTCTGCCGAACCGCCTGGCGAAACCGAGCGGGAAACCTCAGAGCCGCGCCGTTCAGCCGGCGAGGAAACGGTACCCGGGGAATCGTGACGAGCTCAAAGCCGCGTGCGGGCACGAGCCGTGACTCGAGCCCTTCCGCCGTACCGAGGACGATGAATGACGCACGGGGCTCGTCTACTTGCCAGCGTTCGGCGAGGGCGAGAAGCGGGTTCACGTGGCCAGCCGTACCGCCTCCCGCGAGAAGAACGGTCGTCATGCCACTCCGACCGCGCGCTGCGGGCTCGGCCGGCTGCGCGCCAGCGAGAGCACCATGCCGATACCGACGAGCGACGACACGAGCGCTGTACCTCCCGCGGAAATGAAGGGCAGCGGCACGCCCAGCACGGGAAGAAGCCCGAGCACGACGGCGATGTTGACGAAGGCTTGCCCGATGATCCAGGCCAGCACAGCGCCCGTCGCAATCCGTCGAAACGGATCATCGTGACCCCGCACGAGTCGGATGAGGCCGATCGCCAACACGGCGTACAAAGCGAGGACGACGAGTGCGCCGAGGAGCCCGAGCTCTTCACCGATGATGGCGAAAATAAAGTCGCTCTCTGCGTGCGGCAACCAGCGCCACTTTGCTGCCGAGTTGCCGAGGCCTTGCCCGAAAATACCCCCCGACCCCATCGCCCACAGCGCATGAATCGACTGCCAGCAGGTGAGCTCATAGTCCTCGGGAGAGCAGCCGTTCAGCCACACGTCGATGCGATCCGACCGCGACGAGCTCGAGAATGCGAACACCACGGCACCCGCGATCACGGCGACCAGCATGACCAGGAGCTTTCCGAGCGGAGCCCCCGCGAAGAACAGCGCGGCAAAGACGATGACGACCATGATGGATGCCGTACCGAGGTCTTGGCCCGCCAGCACCATCGCGATGGCCACGGCCGACACGGGAATCGCCGGAACGAGCACACTACGCCAGTCAGTGAAGCCGTCTGCCCGATCGGCAAGCACTGTCGCGAGCCAGATCACGAGAGCGAACTTGAGGAACTCGCTCGGCTGCGCGGTCAGACCGCCAATGGAAATCCAGTTCTGGTTGCCCCCGTAGTCGTACCCGAGTCCGGTGAAGACCAACAGCTGCAGACCCAGAGCCACCATGACGGCCACGCGCGCCCAGCGCCGCCAGAAGACTGCGGGCAGGCGCGACAGCATGAGCATGAGCGGAATACCGATCAACGCGAACAGCCCTTGCCGAGCGAAAACGGCGAAAAAGTCGCCGCCGTTGGCCTGGCTCGAGGTGACGGCGGAGGACGACAGCACCATGACGAGGCCGAACAGCACGAGGAAGATGGTCGTGCCCTGGACGAGCATGACATCCGGTCGATCGGCCCCGAAGAGGGCCCGCACGGCGACAACAACTCGCCGTGGCCGCCGATCAGGTGCGGGCTCAGTCGCTCCGTCGCGGCGCGGAGGTCGGACCGCTGTCATCCGACTCTCCCTTCAGGTGGTGCCTCACCGCTGTAGCAAACCGGTTTCCCCGATCTGCGTAGTCGACGAACTGGTCCATCGATGCTGCAGCCGGCGCAAGCAACACGGTGTCGCCAGCGAGCGCGACTCCGGCTGCCAGCCGCACGACGGCAGGCATCACCGCTTCAGTCTTGCCCTCGTCTACCTCGAATAGGGACAGCCCGGGGGCGTGTCGTTCGAATGCCTCCCGCACGGCACCACGCTCGGTGCCGATGATGATGGCCGCGCGCAACCGATGACGGTGTGCCTGCACAAGGGGCGCGAGGTCGACACCCTTCAGCAGACCGCCCACGACCCAAACGACCGAGCGGTAGGCACTGAGCGCCGATGCGGCTGCGTGCGGGTTGGTGGCTTTGGAGTCGTCGACCCAGGCAATGTCCGCGGCCTCGAGCACGAGTTGGGTGCGGTGCGCGTCGACGGTGAAGGAGCGGAGGGCATCCCGAATCGAACGGGGTTCGACGCCAGCCGCACGTGCCAGTGCCGACGCGGCCAGAACATTGGCGAGGCCGTGCGGCGTCGCGAGGCCCGCGGCCATGACGTCATCGAGAGTTGCCAGCTCGAGAGCGTTGCGGTGGCGCTCATCGAGAAACGCCCGGTCTACGACGAACTCGTCGACGACTCCCACATTGCTCGGGGTCGGCACCGACGCACCAAACCCGATCGCCCGGCACCCTTCGGCGACCTCGGCGTCTTCGACCATGCGCATCGTTGCATCATCGGCCAGGTTGTACACGCACGCGACCGTCGTTGCCGCGTGCACCTTCGCTTTCGCGGCGGCATACGCTTCCGGGCTTCCGTGCCAGTCGTAGTGGTCTTCGGCGAGGTTCAGACAGACGCTCGCCAGGGGCTGCACCGCACCGGGGCCCGATTCGGGCATCCAGTGCAATTGAAAGCTCGAGAGTTCGACAACCAAGAAGTCGAAGCCGCCCGGATCACGAATGGCGTCAAGCACGGGGGTGCCGATGTTGCCACACGGCGCAACCCGACGACCATCTGCGAGCAGCATCGCCGCCGTCAATTGCGTGGTCGTCGTCTTTCCGTTGGTGCCCGTGATCAGGATCCACTCCGCGGGCGAACCAACCTTGTCGCGCACGCGCCACGCGAGTTCGATGTCGCCCCACAGCGGAGTGCCACGCTGGTAGGCCCAGGTCACGAGTGCGTGATCGGGCTTGTAGCCGGGCGACACGATGACGAGCTCAGGGTCGAAAGCGTCGAGCTCGGCCGGAACCGTCACATCATCGGCCAACTCCCGCAGTTCGACACCGATCACGGGCAGGATGCGCGCTCGATCATGGTCGGGGTCACGAGTGGCGACGACCACGGTCGCGCCGAGTTCGGCCAGCGTATCGGCGACCGAGAAGCCCGTCACGCCGAGACCGAGCACGACAACGCGCACGCCCGACCAATCGTCGTACCAGCTCGTCAGAGAATCAACACGGCTCACGGCTACTGACTGACCCATTCCAAATAGAAGAGTCCGACTCCGAGAGCGACGAAGAATCCGCCGATCAGCCAGAACCGCACCACAACAGTCACTTCAGCCCACCCCTTGAGTTCGAAGTGATGGTGCAATGGGCTCATCAGGAAGATGCGCTTGCCGTGTGTGATCTTGAAGTACGCCCGCTGAAGGATGACCGACCCGGTAACAATGAGGAAGAGCCCACCGATGAGGACCAGCAACAACTGCGTGTGGGTCAGGATCGCGAGCGCCGCGAGCGCACCGCCGATCGCGAGCGACCCGGTGTCACCCATGAAGATCTGAGCGGGCGAGGTGTTCCACCACAAGAAGCCAATGAGACTTGCCGCGATCGCTGCCGCGACGACGGCGAGATCGAGCGAGTCGCGCACGTCGTAGCACCGATCGCGCACCGCGGGGTCGAGCAAGACGTTGTTGCACGACTGGTTGAACTGCCAGAACCCGATGAAGATGTATGCCGAGATCGAGAGAATCGACGCCCCCGTCGCCAGCCCATCGAGGCCGTCGGCAACGTTGACGGCGTTCGACGTGCTGACAACAATGATGTTCACCCAGATGGCGAAAGCGATGAACGCACCGATCGTTCCGAAAACGGCGAAGTCGAGCCACTCAATATCGCGAACCGCCGAAATCGCTGTCGATGCCGGGGTTTTGCCGTTCTCGTCGGGAAACGAGAGCGCAAGAACAGCGAACACCGACGCGACGATGGCTTGACCGGCAATCTTCGCCCACCCGCCCAGGCCGAGGCTTCGTTGATTGCGCGTCTTGGTGAAGTCGTCGATGAACCCGATGATGCCGAGCCCCACCATCAGGAGCAGCACCAGCAGGGCGCTCACGGAGATGCGCTCCCCCGTGACGAGGTGCCCGAAGAAGTAGCCGAGCACCGCACCGAGAATGAAGACGATGCCGCCCATCGTCGGGGTTCCGCGCTTCGTGTGGTGCGACTGCGGGCCGTCCTCGCGAATGAACTGACCCCAGCCAATGCGGCCAAACAGTCGAATGAACAGCGGGGTCATGAAAAGTGTGAACGCGAGCGAGAACGCGCCGGCCAACAAGAGGGCGATCACGCGGACACCTCCTGAAGATGGGCCACAAGCGGAGCAAGGTCAGCGCCTGTGGCGCCGCCACTGATCATGATCACGGTGTTCGGCCCAGTCGTCGCACGCACGAAATCGTACGCGCTCTCGGCATCGTCGAAGAGCACAGACTCGCCGTCCCACGATCCTTCCAAACTCGCCGCCATGTACAAATGCCGCGCACCCTGCCCGATGACAACGAGTTGAGAGATGTCGAGGCGCACGACAATGCGACCGAGCGCGTCATGCTCCTCAAGCCGATCTCGCTCGTCGACGAGAAGCGGGCCGATCACCGCCACGGTTCGCAGGCCACCGCGCCCCAGGTCGGCCAGCACGCGCAGCGACCCACGCACCTCCTCGGCTGTACCCGCGAGCGTGTCATCGAGCACGGTGGATCCGTTGACGCCGCGCAAACGCTGCGTTCGTCCGGGGATATCGCCGAGATCAATCGAGGGAAGAGCTTCGTCGAGCGACGCTCCGGCCTCGAGTCGGTCGCGGAGGGTGCGTACCGCGCGATCGACGACGGCCTCGCCGAGACTGCTGAGCGTGAGCTCTCGTTCGAGGGAGCCCACGGCAACCGTGATGCTCGACCCCGCCAGCGTGTGCACGACATCGAGCACGCGGAGGCCTTCAGCGCTCACCTGGCCTACCACCCGGCATCGCGCAACGCAGCGCGCGCGAGGTCGCGAGCGAAGAACGGAATCTTCGTGCCGCCGACATCGCGATAGTCCAGATGGCCGGGCCCTGCCCAGAGCACGGTGTCGCCCTCGCGGGCCATTCGCACGGCCTCAACTATGGCCTCCTCGGGCGAGGCGATCTCCCTGAGCTCAGCCGAAGAGCCTGCCGATCGCGCTCCCTCGAGAAGGGCTGCTCGGATCACGGCCGGGTCTTCCAATCGAGGGTGGTGATCGGTCACGATCACGACATCCGCGCCGAGCGCTGCGACGCGACCCATGTCGGCCCGCTTCGTCGTGTCGCGGTTGCCATTCGCCGCGCACAAGATGATCAATCGGCCCGTCGTGAAGCGTCGAACGGCCGCGAGCGTGGTCGCGTAGGCATCAGCACTGTGTCCAAAATCGACGTAGACGCTCGGGCCGCGGTCACCGGACACGCGTTCGGCACGACCGGGAAGGTAGACCGAGATCGGCTCATCGCCGAGCGCTGCCGCGATCGATGTCAGAGAGATTCCCGACTCAACGAGCATCGCGATCGCGAGGCCTGCATTCGCCGCCATGTGGACGCCGATTACCGGCACCGACGTGTCGATGACCTCGCCGCTCGGGGCAGTCAGTCGAAACGACGTGCGATCGGGTTCTTCGTCGGTGACGAGCACGCGCCAGTCAGCGTCGATGGTGGGCCGCGATGAGATGGTCGTGATGTCAACCTCCGCAGCGGCGGCAAAGGCATCGCCCCACGTCGAGTCCAGTGACACCACCCCGCGCCGCGCCCGTTCATGCGAAAACAGCGCGGCCTTCATGGCGAGGTAGTTCTCCATCGTGCCGAAGTCGTCAAGGTGGTCGTGGCTGAGGTTCGTGAATCCGACGATGTCGAACACGAGCCCGTCGACGCGGTGCCGCTGAAGCGCCTGCGCGCTGACCTCAAGAGTCGCGGCATCGATGCCGTCTTCCCTCATGAGGGCGAGCATCGCGTGAATCTCGGGTGCCTCCGGCGTCGTTAACCGGCTGGGATACGCGGTGCCGTCGATGATCCGCTCGGCCGTGGTGCTCAGCCCGGTGCGGCGACCGAGTTGGCGAAGAATTGCGTCGAGCAGGTAGGCCGTCGAGGTCTTGCCGTTGGTGCCGGTCACTCCGAACAGGGCCAGGTGAGCATCCGCCGTGCCATACACGGCTGCTGAAACCGCGCCCAGTTGCGCGCGAGGTGCGGGTGTCACCAGCATGGGGAGCCCGGAACCGGCGGCACGCGCCTGACCGTCGGGATCAGTCAGAATCGCAACGGCTCCGCGATCACGAGCTTCATCGGCGAAGTCGGCACCGTGTGCATTCGCCCCGCGCATACCGACATAGAGGTCACCGGGAAACACATGGGAGGCGGCAACGGCGACCCCGGTGACCGCCGCGGTGTCGACGTCGCCGACCACATCGAACGCAAACGCCGACGCCAATTCGGCGACCGATCGCGGAGTGAGTCGTTCCGGTCGAAGCACAGCGGGGGCCTGACCAGACAACGCGACCTCTCTTCGTGTGCGCGCCTACCAGGTGATCGGAAGACGCGGCGGCGGCGATGCCGACGGCTCAACCCGGAACGTCTTCAAGACCTGGGTCATGATCGACCGGAATGTGGGAGCCGCGGTAGCCGACGTCTTCATCGTATCGGGCCTGCCGTAGGTCACGACAACGACGAACTGAGGGTTGTCTGCCGGCGCCACGCCGGCAACCGAGATGATGCGCTCGTCGGTGTAGCGGCCGTTCTCGGCGACTTCAGCGGTTCCCGTCTTCGCCGCGACGCGGTACCCCGGGATGCTCACTCGAGCTGCGATCGCGCTGTCCGTGGCGACGCTCTCGAGCATGGCGATCGTCGTGTCGGCGGCGGACTCCGAGACGGCGCGGACGCCCTCCGTGGCGGGCAGATGCGTCACGGTGCCATCGGGATGCTCGCAGCCCTCGACGAGCGTGAGAGGCATGCGCACTCCGCCGTTCGCGAGCGCTTGGTAGGCACTTGCGATCTGAGCGCTCGTCGCGGTGACACCCTGGCCGAACATTTGCGTGAGCGTGCCGTGACCGTCAATGCTCTCGGCATCCCTCAAAACACCGTTCGACTCACCGAGGAAGTCGACAGCAGTTTGCTCACCGATACCGAATGCGGCGAGATAGTCATGCCGTTGCTGAGCTGTCATGCGCGCACTGAGGATCGCGGTCCCGATGTTCGAGGAGCGCATCAGGACACCGGTTGACGTCAGCCGCAAATCGTCGTGAGCCCAGGCATCGGTGATCGAGTAGTTCGCGATCGTGGGCAGTCGACCCGGAACAAGCACCTGTTCCCCCGGCGTCGTCAGGCCCGCGTCGAGTAGCGCAGCGAAGGTCATCGCCTTGAACACCGAACCGGGCTCGAAAGGCTCACTAAAGCTTCGAGAACCCAGATTGCTGGGGTCGGTGCCGTTGACATCGTTGGGGTCGACCGTCGGCCAGTCTGCGGCGGCGATGACGTGTCCGTCGGTCACGCGCACAACCCATGCGGTCGCCCAGTCGGCGCCGATCGCCGTGGCCTGCTCGGCAATCGTCTGCTGAGCAAACCATTGAACGTCGGCGTCGATCGTCAGCTGAAGTGTGCCGCCATCGACGGCCTCTTGCTGCACCACCGTGGTGCCCGGCAGCTTGACTCCGTCGGCTCCGCGCTCGTACGTCGAGGATCCGTTCGTGGCCTCAAGGCAATCGTTGAGTCGGAACTCCAGACCCGTTTGCGGCCCGTCGGTTCCCAAGAAGCCCACGAGGTTGCCGGCCACTTGACCGTTCGGGTACGTGCGGCTTGGTTGACGCTCGAAATACACCCACGGCACCCGAAGTTCGCGGATCGCTTGAAAGGTCTCGGTCGTGACGCGCCGCGCGAGATACGAGTGGTCGTCAGCCGGATCGGCGGCGAGTTCCGCGTCGATGCCGGCGCGGAGGGCGATGGGGTCTGCGCCTACCAGCTGGCCAATAGCCGCGAGCGCCTCATCAACCGTGTGCTGGGTCAACGCACCCGTTTCAGGGTCAGCGAGCCGATAGTCCTCCACGAAGCGCGGCGACACGGTGACGTCATAGCGGTACACCGAGTCGGCAAGGACGACACCGTTGGAGTCGACGATGTCGCCCCGCGCACCGTAGAGCGGTGAGGGGATCGATCGTCGAGCTTCGGACTCTTGCGACAGCTCTTCGGCTCGAACGACCTGAATGTCGACCAAGCGCACGACGAACCCGCCCAACACCAGGGCGACGATGAGCACCGAGGCTGCGACGCGACGACGAGCGCGTCGATCTGCCATCATCGCCGTCCTCTTCCGTCGGGGAGCACCGGGGTCACCGCGTCACCGGGGACGGAATCACGCCCGGGGGCGAGGGTACTGTTGCGAGCGCCGCGGGAGGTGCCGCCGCGCCAGGCGCGGCAGCCTCAGGAGTCGCCGGCGAAGGCGTCGACGCGTGTGTCGCCAAGGGAGCTTCGGCGAGCAAGACGTTGCCGATCGTCGCGCTGGTGCCGTCGAAGAGACCAGACCCTGATCCGGCCGCGACCGGTGCTCCGAGAACTCGGCCATCAGACAAGCGCAGGTAGGCCGGGCTCGAGTTCGCGACCATGCCCAGCGACTCGGCGTTCATCGCGAGGTGCTGCGGAGAACGCAGGGTGTCAAGAGACTCGGTCAGCACTTGCTCAGAGCGACTGAGTTCCGCACGCGTTGCCTCCAGAGAGGTGATGCGGTACGCGCCTTCCGAGAGCGAGATGCTGAGCAACAGCTGCGTCAACAGGATCGCGAAGACCCCCAGCACCATCGCCACGGCGTGAGCGGCGCGCGGACGCGCGCGTCGTTGCGGCCTCGTGGCGACGATTTCGAGCGGCGCGATTGTCGGTGCCGTGGTCGCACGCCGAATCGGTGCCGTGGCAGCGAGGGAGCTCATGGTGCCTCCCGCACCCGCTCGGCCGCGCGAAGCCGCACGGGGATCGACCGGGAATTGCGTTCGCGCTCCGCCTCGTCGGCAAGCTCAGCGCCGCGCACGAGCAAGCGGAACTCCGCCCGATGCTCGGGAAGCTCGACCGGCAGACCGGCCGGCGCCGTCGATCGGGTGCGTCGCGCGAGCTCTCGCTTCACGATGCGGTCTTCGAGCGACTGATAGGCCAATACGACGATTCGGCCCTCGACCGCGAGCGCGTCGAGCGCAGCAGGAAGCGCACCTTCAAGCGCCTCAAGCTCACGATTCACTTCGATCCGGAGTGCTTGAAAAACGCGCTTGGCAGGATGCCCCGTGCGCTGTACTGCCCTCGGGGTGGCATCGACGATCAGCTGTACCAATTGCGACGAGCGCTCGAGCGGCTCCGTCGCGCGAGCAGCGACGATGCGGCTTGCGTAGCGCGGAGCCAGCTTCTCCTCGCCGTACTCATAGAAGATTCGGCGCAACTCCGACTCGGAGTATTCGGCGACGATCGACGCCGCGGTGGTTCCACTCGTGCGGTCCATGCGCATGTCGAGGGGAGCATCCTGCGAATAGGCAAAGCCGCGCTCTGCTTCATCGAGCTGCATCGACGACACGCCCAAATCGAAAAGCACAGCCGTCACCTGATCGATCCCGAGACCGTCGAGCGCCTCGCGCACTCCCGAATAGACGGTGTGGACCAGGTGAATGCGGTCAGCGAACGGGCGGAGGCGGTCGGCAGCGTGTGCGAGGGCATCGGTGTCGCGGTCGAGCCCGACCAGGGTCAGTCGTGGATGACGTTCGAGCGCCGCGAAGGCGTGGCCGCCGAGCCCGAGTGTTGCGTCGACGAGAACGGCGCCCTCGGCCTCGAGCGCGGGAGCAAGCAACTCGAGCGTTCGGTCGAGCATGACGGGGGTGTGGAGGTCTGCGGGTGCCATCGTTCAAGCCGGGTCCGGCGCGAGGTCCTGATCCCCATCCGTGGGACCTGGCACCGGGGAAGGTGCGCCAGGGCGATTCACGGCTGGGAGTCAGGATCCCGCGATCAGAAGAGTCCGGGGATCACCTCCTCCTCGGTGTTGGCGAACGCCTCTTCGCGCTCGGAGTAATAGGCGTTCCAGGCTTCGGTCGACCAGATCTCGGCACGGTCGCCGGCACCGATCACGGTCAGTTCGCGGTCGAGGCCCGCGTACTCGCGCAAGACCGTCGGGATCGTCAGGCGGTGCTGCGAGTCGGGCTCTTGCTCACTCGCCCCCGACAAGAAGAGTCGTTGGAACTCGCGACCCTGCTTGCTCGTGAGCGGCGCCGTACGGAGCTTGTCGAGCTGCTCCTGAAACTTCGGCGCGCTGAAGACGTAGATGCAGTGCTCTTGCCCACGGGTGAGCACGACTCCCCCGGCGAGTTCACTGCGGAACTTGGCCGGAAGGATGATGCGCCCTTTGTCGTCGAGTTTGGGGGTGTGTGTGCCGAGAAGCATCGTCCTGGCCCCCCTTTCATCTCCGGCCCGAGACTAGGTGATGTCCTCCACTTTACTCCACTTTTCTCCACCAAGTGAAGCATCGTGAGCACAATAGCCCCATTCGGGCTCCACCGCACCCTGAAGGACCTGAAAAATCAACGATCTGGCCGCCGGCGCCTGGTGGAGGGTTTTGGCACGTCTCAGGCGTTTCGGGCACAAAAAAAGGGGCCGACCTGACGGTCGACCCCGATGAGGGAGAAGAGTGGAGGGCTACTCGCCCCGCTCGTCCTGCCGTCGTTCCCACCGCTCAGTCATCGTGTCCATCCACGACGACCGCGCTGGCTTGCGCGGGGCAGAAGCGCGATTCGAGCTCGCTGAGGAAGCGTCGGCGGGCGCGCGGCCCGGGGAGATCACCATGAGGACGCCGCCCAGCATCAGGCCGAATCCGACGACCCCGATGATGGGCTGCTGAACGATGACGCCCGCGATCAACCCGGCCACTCCGGCAACAGCCAAGAGCGCTCCGATCACGATGAGGCGGTAGTTCGGCTTGCCACGGCGACCCGACACCGTTGCGACGAAATCGGCATCGTTCTGGTAGAGATTGCGCTCCATCTCTTCCAGAAGGCGCTGCTCGTGCTCCGAGAGCGGCATGATGACCCCTTTATGGCTTGCGATCGCGAGGTTCGTCCTCGTGGCTTCATTGTAGGACTGCCGTGCTGGATAGGCTAGGCAGGTGCCTGAGAGATTGCGGTTAGTCGACCTGGTGAACGCTCGGCTCGAAGAGTTCCTCGACGAGCGGTCCACTCAGCTTTCCGTGATCGCCAACGAGCTCTCTGTCTTCACCGACGCCAGCCGCGAGCTCCTGGGTGGAGGCAAAAGGTTTCGGGCGCTGTTCTGCTACTGGGGGTGGCACGCCGTCGCCGGAATGGCGGACAAGGATGACCTCCTCGCCGAACTCGACGCTCATCCTGATCTCTCCAGCGTCGTCGATGCGGCAGCTGCCCTCGAGCTTTTTCATGCTGCGGCTCTCGTGCACGACGACATCATGGACAACTCGGACACCCGCCGGGGAATGCCCGCTGCACACCGTCGCTTCGAACGTGAGCACCGCGACCACCACTGGGCGGGCAACGCAGCGGGCTACGGGACATCTTCCGCGCTCCTCCTCGGCGACCTCCTCTTGGGGTGGAGCGACGAGATGCTCGACTCCGGCCTCGCCCGCCTCGCCGACCCCACCTGCGCCTACGCCGCGCGAAGCGAGTTCCACACCATGCGCGCCGAAGTTACGGTCGGGCAATACCTCGATATCCGAGAAGAGGTCGCCTGGCGCGAGGCTGCTGAAAACGAGCTGCTTGAGCGCGCCCACCGCGTCGTCACCTACAAGTCGGCGAAGTACTCGATCGAGGCCCCTCTGGCTCTCGGCGCACTGATGGCGGGTGGCAGCCTCGAGCAGGTGTCTGCCGTGAGGGCCTTCGGGCTACCGCTCGGAGTCGCATTTCAATTGCGGGATGATCTCCTGGGCGTGTTCGGCGACCCACAGGTGACCGGCAAACCCGCGGGAGATGACCTGCGCGAAGGGAAGCGAACCGTTATCATCGCGCTCGCGCGCGCGGCACTGCCCCCGGGACCGGTTGCTCTCATCGATGAGCTCTTGGGCGACGCGTCGCTCAGCGAGCACCAGATCACGACACTGCAGGCGACGATCCGCGACAGCGGTGCCGTCGAGAAGGTCGAGCACATGATCGCGCGATCGGTCGCAACCGCAATCTCTGCGCTCGACGACGCTCCGCTGAGCCGATCAGCTCGCGCCGAACTTGTCGGCCTGAGCGACCTCGTCACGCGTCGCGCGCACTAGCGTCGCGCCTTCCGGCGCACGGCCGGCGGTGCTGCTAGAAGGCGAGCGCCTGAGCGACGCGGCGCACCTCTGCCTTGCGGCCCGCGCGCAATGCCGCGATTGGCGTAGCCCCGAGGGTGTCGTCGATCTCGAGCATCCAGCGCATCGCCTCGTCGTCGCTGAAGCCATCGTCAGCCAACAACACGAGGGTGCCCCGCAGGTCTTTGTGCGGTTCGTTCCCGTCGAGAAACTCTGACGGCACCATCAGCACGTTGTCACGACGCACGGCGAGAAGGTGTCGGTCTTCCAGAAGCCGGTGCACCTTCCCGGGGCTGAGCCCGAGAAGGTCGACAAGGTCAGGAACGGTCAACCAGCGAGCGGATTCTGCAGCCACTCCTCTAGCGTGCCATGCCCCGGGCCCATCGAGCGACCTGTTCAAATGTTACGAACAGATTAACTGAAATCACTTCTTCCTCTTCTGTTGACTTTCGTTATACTGTGTCTCAGCGGCCCGGGGGGTCCGCGAGCGTTCGCCTGGGCGCGTCAGCGCAGGGCTACTGCGACATGGCAGAAGGGCCGGATGGCATGACCGACACTCAGTGCGCTGCTGACACTGCGCGAGTGCTTCGAGACTCCGGCGCAACGGACGAACGGGCACGTGCGGTGTTCGCGGGGCTCACCCCCGCGAACCCCACGCCCGTTACCGCTCGCCGCTCGGCGAATGTGCCGAACCGTGCGCGGTCAGCCGCGTTCGCCACGATTCCCTTTGTCCTCACGAGCGCAATCGCCGTCGGCATCGGGCTCACCGGCCCGGTTGATGCCGCTCACGCCCGCAAGCCGATTCCTCCGAAGCCGGAACAGGCGCCCACCCCCGTCGGACTCCGCGCCGCCTTGGCGCAACTGAGCACCGCGATCGTGCCGGGAGCCTTCGCTGCACAACGCGTGGCGGTCTCGGCCGCGCCCGCCGTGCACATCGTCGAGCCTGGTGACACCGTCAGCAGCATCGCTCAGCGCTTCGGGTTGTCGACGGCGTCAGTGCTCGCGCTCAATGGGCTCTCGTGGCGGGCGGCGATCTTCCCTGGGCAACAGCTCGCACTCACCACCGCGCCGGTCAAGAAGACCGCCCCGCCGCCAGCACGAACGCAAGCCGGCCGCTACACGATCGTCAAGGGCGACACGATTTCCACCGTCGCGATGCGCTTCGGAGTGTCGATGACGTCGATCCTCGACGCCAACGGCCTCGAGAGCTCGAGCATCATTTATCCCGGCCAGACTCTGGCCATTCCGGGGCGCGAGCCCGTCGCCCTACCCCAGCCCGCCCCGGCAGTCGGGATGGCGGCCGCTGTGCCGCGCAGTGCACCGGCCCCATCGGCGACCACCGACGCGCACCGTCGCGAATCGGCGACGTCGCGCATCGAGGCTGTCGCCGCCATGCCGATCGCTCAAGCGCCTGTGCTGCCCACCGCGCGAAGCGTGTCGACGGCTCCGACCACACCGAATACCCCGGCTCGCCCCCCGAGCGGTGGAAGCGTGACGCCTTTGAACGCCGAGATGCGCGCGAATGCCGCGGTCATCGTCCGTGTCGGTCAAGAGCTGGGCGTTCCGCAATACGGCATCGTGATCGCCCTCGCGACGGCGATGCAAGAGTCATCGCTCCGCAATCTGTCATGGGGCGACCGTGACAGCGTGGGCCTCTTCCAGCAGCGACCGAGCTCTGGGTGGGGCACCGCCGCCGACCTTCAGATTCCCAGCCATGCATCTCGGCTCTTCTATGTCGGGCGCGCGGGCTACACGCGGGGGCTCCTCGATATTCGCGGATGGCAGGACATGACGCTCACTCGAGCCGCGCAGGCCGTGCAGATCTCCGGTCACCCCGACGCCTATGCGAAGTGGGAGACAAGCGCCTGGTCCTGGTACTACGAGCTCACGTGAGCCGTCAGCACTGGGTGCGCCTCCCCCGTCTCTTCACACCGTCGACCTAGACTCGCAAGAGTGAGCACTTCGACGACCGACCCCCTCATCGGGCGTCTCATCGACGGCCGATATCAGGTGCGCTCACGCATCGCCCGCGGCGGCATGGCGACCGTGTACTTGGCGACGGACCAACGACTCGACCGTCTCGTCGCCGTCAAGATCATGCACGGGCACCTCGCCGATGACAGCCAGTTCAAAGAACGGTTCATTCAAGAGGCCCGCTCGGCAGCGCGCTTGGCTCACCCCAACGTCGTCAACGTCTTCGATCAGGGCCAGGATGCCGACTCGGCATACCTCGTCATGGAGTATCTGCCGGGCATCACGCTGCGCGAGCTGCTGCAGGAGTACGGCGCCCTGACCCCTGAGCAGACGATGGACATCACCGAAGCCGTGCTCGCCGGCCTCGCCGCAGCGCATCGGGCCGGAATCGTGCACCGCGACCTGAAGCCCGAGAACGTCTTGCTCGCCGATGACGGACGCATCAAGATCGGCGACTTCGGTCTCGCTCGCGCCGCAAGCGCGAACACCGCGACCGGCAAAGCGTTGCTCGGCACGATCGCGTACTTGTCGCCAGAACTCGTGACGCGCGGCATCGCCGACACCCGCAGTGACATTTACGCAGTCGGCATCATGATGTTCGAGATGCTGACGGGCGAGCAGCCCTACAAGGGTGAGCAGCCCATGCAGATCGCCTACCAGCACGCCAACGACACGGTTCCGGCACCGAGCTCCTTCAACGCACGCGTGCCCGCTGAGTGGGATGAGATCGTTCTATGGGCCACGTCTCGAGACCCCCAAGACCGGCCTGCGGATGCTCGCGCCCTCCTCGATCAATTGAGCGAGATGGGCCGCTCGCTGCAGACAGCTCTTCCGACCACGGAAACGCAGCGCACCATGCTGCTCACCTCGCCTATTCCCACGGCGCCGCCGACGGGTGAGACCCAGGTGATCGGGGTTCGAGGGGTGCAGTCGGAATCGACAGGCTCCTCGACCACCGGCGAGCTGACCCGACGTGGCCCCGCAAGCCGGCGGCGCGGCTGGATCCTGTTTGCCGCCGTTGTCGCCCTTGCGGGCCTTGCAGTCGGCATCGGATGGTGGTTCGGCGCGGGCCCCGGTGCCGTGGTGACGATCGCGAACGTGCGCGGAGAGACCGTCGAGCTCGCGCGCGTCATTCTCGAAGATCAGGGTGCCGTGGTCTCGGAGACTCTCGGCGAACGCTACGACCTCGAAATAGCGGCGGGGCTCGTCGTCGGCACCGATCCAGAAGCGGGAACCACCATCGATCGCGAAACCCCGATCACGATTGTGGTGTCGCTCGGCCCCGAGCCGACGACCGTCCCCAACGTGGTCGGTCAGCCCGAGGCGGATGCTCGCGCCGCTCTCGTGTCGTCCGGGTTTGAGATTGGCGAGAGCATCCGTCAATTCGATCCCGACATCGCCGAGGGTTCGGTGATTGCCGTTCTTGATGTCGATCAACAGGTTCTCGCCGCGGGCGCCGACTCGTTCAAGGGCACGACCGTGATCCCCCTCGTCTCCGTGGGGCCCATTCCTGAGGTGCGCGGCCTCACGGTCGAAGCCGCCCAAGACGCACTGACGGCACGAGAGCTGACCGGAATCGTCGGCGGCACCTCCGAGTTCGACAACACGGTGCCCTTGGGCGACGTGCTCCGCGTGGAAGCCACCGCATCGGGCCCCGTGCGACCCGGCGCGACCCTCACGATCATCGTGTCGCGCGGGCCTGACCTCGTGGCGGTGCCGAACGTCGTGGGCAAGTCGATCAACGATGCCGTCGAGGAGTTGCAAGCCGCCGGGTTCCGGGTGGAACTCGACACCAATGTGCCGCCGGGCTTGCGCGATTCGCCACTCGCGCCCGTTCAGTCAACGGATCCGGCTTCCGGCGATCGAGTACTCCGCAACTCCGTCATCACGGTCGTCGCGAACTACTAGAGCGCGAGCGCCTAGCTACGGCCGAGCTCCTCGGCGACGAGGAATGCCAGCTCGAGCGACTGCATGTGATTCAGTCGCGGGTCGCACAGTGACTCGTAACGCGTCGCGAGCGTCTCTTCATCGATGTGCTCCGAGCCGCCGAGGCACTCCGTGACGTCGTCTCCCGTCAACTCGACGTGGATTCCGCCCGGGTGCGTTCCCGCGGCACGGTGGGACTCGAAGAAGCCCTTGACCTCGTCAACGACATCGTCGAAGCGCCGCGTCTTGTAGCCGTTGGGCGTCGTGAGCCCGTTGCCGTGCATCGGGTCGGTGACCCACAGGGGGTTCGCGTCGAGGCCCTTGATGGCGTCGAGGAGCGGCGGGAGGGCATCCCGAATCGTGCCAGCACCCATGCGCGTGATGAACGTCAGGCGTCCGGGTTCACGATCGGGGTCGAGCACATCGATGAGCTTCTCCATCATCTCGGGAGTCGTCGATGGCCCGAGCTTGACGCCGATGGGGTTGCGGATTCGCTTGAAGAAATCAACGTGGGCGCCATCGAGATCGCGCGTTCGCTCACCGATCCAGAGGAAGTGCGCCGAGGTGTTGTACGGCGTTCCCGTGCGGGAGTCGATACGGGTCATGGGGCGCTCGTACTCCATGAGCAAGCCCTCGTGGCTCGAGTAGAACTCGACGCGCTTGAGCTCGTCGAAGTCGGCTCCTGCTGCCTCCATGAACTTCACGGCGCGGTCGATCTCCTTCGCGAGGCCTTCGTAACGCTGGTTCGCGGGGTTCGCGGCGAATCCCTTGTTCCAGCTGTGCACCATCCGCAGATCGGCAAAGCCACCCTGGGTGAACGCGCGAATCAGATTGAGGGTCGACGCGGCCGTGTGGTAACCGCGAACGATGCGGCGCGGGTCAGGCTCGCGCGACTCGGGGGTGAAGTCGTACCCGTTCACGATGTCGCCACGGTAGGCCGGCAGCGTGATGTCGCCGCGGGTCTCGGTGTCGCTCGACCGCGGCTTGGCAAACTGCCCGGCCATGCGGCCCATCTTGATGACGGGCATCGATGCCCCGTAGGTGAGCACGACCGCCATCTGCAGGATCGTCTTCACGCGGTTGCGAATCTGATCGGCGGTGGCCCCGGCGAAGGTCTCGGCGCAGTCGCCACCCTGCAGCAGGAACGCACCACCGCGGGCCGCACGGGCGAGTCTCTCGCGCAACATGTCGACCTCGCCGGCGAACACCAGCGGCGGCATCGTCGACAGTTCTGCCGCGGCCGCTGCCGCTTCGGTCGCGTCGGGCCACGGCGGCTGCTGCTTGATCGGCAGCGTGCGCCAATGGTCGAGGCCCGCGACAACAGCGGGGTCGGCTTGCACAATGGTTTCGAACGGGTCGACCACGTCGTAACGTCCTTACGGGCGATGAGAATGGATGCGCGGCACGTCCGTGCCCCGACTTTCCAGCCTACCGGGCGTTCGCCGGGCGCTTGTCCTTCACCGTGGTGGCGTAGACGTCGAGGTATTCCTGCCCACTCAGTCGTCCGAGTTCGTACATGATCTCGTCGGTGATCGATCGCAACACGAAGCGGTCGCTCTCCAACCCACGGAAGCGGCTGAAGTCGAGTGGCTCTCCGAAGATCACGCCAGGCCGAATGACCTTCGGAATCTTCGTTCCGATCGGCATGACCTTCTCGGTGTCGATCATGGCGACCGGCACGACGGGTGCCCCCGACTCCAAGATCATGCGCGCGACGCCCGTTCGGCCTCGATACATCACGCCGTCCGGGCTGCGGGTTCCTTCGGGGTAGATGCCGAGGGCGTACCCCTCGGCCAAGACACGCAGACCCGTATTGAGCGATGCCTCGCTCGCCTTGCCGCCCGAGCGGTCGATCGGCAGTTGGCCGCTGGCCTCGAAGAACATCTTGATGAGCCACCCGCGAATTCCGCGGCCGGTGAAGTAGTCACTCTTGGCCAAGAAGACCACACGACGGTCGAGAACCAGAGGCAGGAAGACCGAGTCGGTGAACGACAAGTGGTTGCTGGCGAGAATCACCGCGCCCGTCCGCGGCACGTTCTCGATTCCGCGAACCCATGGCCGAAATGCGGTCAGCAGAATCGGACCGATCACCAGGTTCTTCATCAGCCAGTAGAACATCGGCACTCCTTTGGTGGTGGCGCGCTTCAGCCTAGTCGGCGCAGAGCTGTTTCGAACGGGTCACGAATGGTGATCAGGTCGTCACGGGCATGACACCCGTGGCGTGGATGCGCGCCAGGTCGGCAGCACCGACGACTCCCGCGTCATTCACCAACTCCGCCACCGCAAAGCGTGGTTCGGGGTGGTAGCCGCGCGCTGGCAGGTGCGCAAGGTACGCCTCGCGCACCGGGTCGAGCAGCAGGTCGCCGGCCACCGAGACTCCCCCACCAAAGACGAAGAGTTCAGGATCAAGAACGGCGCTCAAGCTCGCGCACGCTTGACCCAGCCACGTTCCGAGTTGGCGCAGCGCGTGCAGGGCCCCGGGGTCGGAGTCAACGAGAAGCTGGGCGAGAAGATCACCCGTGAGCCCTCCGGCGCGCTCGCGCTCGGCGGCGAGGCGCAGACCGATTCCTCCGGCGTCAGCAATCTCGTTCGCCATGCGCAACAGCGCACGACCTGACCCGTACTGCTCAATGCACCCTCGCGCACCGCATCCGCAGGGCAAGCCATCGGGAACGACCCGCAGGTGCCCGAGCTCGCCAGCGGTGCCAAAGCCACCACGAAGCAGTCGGTCACCGACGACGATGGCGCCGCCAACTCCGGTGCCGATCGTGAGCATCGTCATGTCGTGCACGTCACGCGCGGCCCCGAAACGGAATTCGGCCCACCCCGCAGCGTTGGCATCGTTGTCGATCGTGACGTCGAGGTCGAGGCGCTCACGAAGGCGCTCGCGGAACGGCTCGTTGCGCCACGCAATGTTGGGGGCGTAGTACACCGTAGACTGCGCTGCATCGATGAAGCCCGCCGCTGCGACGCCTGCGGCGATGACCTCCTGCCCCGACCGAAGGCGGTCGATCATCGACACAACGACGTCGGTGATCGCGGCCGGGTCTCCTGCTGGTGTCGGCTCGCGGAGCTCGGCAATGATGACGCCCTCGTCGCTCACCAATGCTCCGGCGATCTTTGTCCCGCCGATGTCGATTCCGATGGAGTGCACGAGCGTCGAGTCTAGTGATGAAGCGGGGCAGGGTCGGTGCGAGAAGAGCCGGACTAGAGTGTGTGCATCCATCTGCACCATTCGGTACCAAAGGAGATGCCGTGAAAGAGTTCTTCGTCCCGGCGGTCGTCACAGCCGACCCCAACGCGAACGCCAGCGACCTGCTCGTCGACCGCGTTCGCCTCACCCCGAATGGCCCACTGTTCAGCCTCCCGACGTCCGACGGCGGCTGGTCTGACGTCACGGCTTCTGAGTTCCACCGCCAAGTGAAGGCTCTCGCGAAGGGCTTTATCGCTGCTGGCGTGCGGCCCGGCGACAAGATCGGGTTCATGTGCAAGACGCGCTATGAGTGGACCCTGGTCGACTTCGCCACGTGGTTCGCAGGCGCGGCGCTCGTGCCGATCTATGAGACGAGTTCCCCGTCGCAGGTGCAGTACATCCTCGACGATTCAGAAGCCCACCACATGATCGTGGAGACGGCCGACCACTTCTCGCGCTACGACGAAGTTGCCGGTGATCTGCCCAACATCGGGCACGTCTGGCAAATGCACTTGGGCGACCTCGAAAAGCTCGCCTCCACGGGTGACAGCGTGAGCGACGACGACCTCGAAGCGCGGCGCACGATGGCGAAGGGCAGCGACCTCGCCACGCTCATCTACACCTCTGGCTCGACCGGTGTGCCCAAGGGCTGCATCTTGACGCACTCCAACTTCGTCGAGTTGTGCCGCAACGCCGCCGTGTCGATGAGCCAGATCGTCAATTCTCAGTCGTCGACCCTGCTCTTCATCACGACCGCGCACATTTTTGCCCGCTTTATCTCGGTGCTCGGTGTGCACGGCGGCGTCAAGATCGGTCACCAGGCCGACACAAAGCAGTTGCTTCCGTCGCTCGGGTCGTTCAAGCCGACGTTCCTTCTCGCGGTACCGCGCGTGTTCGAGAAGGTCTACAACTCGGCCGAGCAAAAGGCTGAGGCGGGCGGAAAGGGCAAGATTTTCCGGAAGGCCGCCGACGTCGCGATCGAGCACTCGAAGGCTCTCGATGCCGGCAAGGTGCCCCTGGGCCTCAAGGTTCAGTTCGCTCTCTTCGACCGCCTCGTGTACAGCAAGCTCAAGACCGCCATGGGCGGACGGGTCGTCTACGCAGTATCGGGCTCGGCCCCGCTGGGCCTGCGCCTCGCACACTTCTTCCGCAGCCTCGACATTCGCATTCTCGAGGGCTACGGCCTTACCGAAACGACTGCGCCGGCGACCATCAACCTCGTCGACAAGTTCAAGATCGGAACGACCGGGCCCGCGCTCCCCGGCGTCGGTGTCAAGATCGCCGAGGACGGCGAGATTCTCGTCAAGGGCATCAACGTCTTCGCTGGCTACTGGAAGAAGCCGGAGGCGACCGCCGAGGTCATGGAGGGCGACTGGTTCCGGACAGGCGACATCGGCGCTCTCGATGACGACGGCTACCTCACGATTACGGGGCGCAAGAAGGAAATCATCGTCACCGCGGGCGGCAAGAACGTCGCACCCGCTGGTCTCGAAGACCCGATTCGCTCGAACCCGATCGTGGGCCAGGTGGTTGTCGTCGGCGATCAGAAGCCGTTCATCGCCGCGCTTGTGACCCTCGATAGCGAGATGTTGCCCGTCTGGCTCAACAACAACGAGCTCGACGCGCAGATGTCGCTCACCGAGGCTGCTTCGCACCCCAAGGTCATTGCCGAAGTGCAGCGGGCCATCGACGCAGCGAACTCGCGGGTGTCGCGTGCGGAGTCGATTCGGAAGTTCACGATTCTCGCCACCGAGTTCACGGAGTCTAGCGGTCACCTCACTCCCAAGATGAGCATCAAGCGTCAAGTCATCACGACCGACTTCGCCGATGTCATCGAAGGCATGTACTCCGGGACGGCCGAAACCCAGGGAATCTCACTCCAGTAGCGTGCACGGTTCGCGCGCGTGCAACCTCAGCCGCGCGCGAACCACTCCGCTTGACGAACCGCCCGCATGGCCTCGCGCTTGAGTTCGGGTTCGAGCCCCTCGAGGTAGAGCACTCCGTCGAGGTGGTCACACTCGTGCTGCAAGGCTTGCGCCATGAGGCCCCCGCCGCTCAACTCGACCGGCCGCTGAACTCGATCAACGCCGACGACGCGCGCCCACGGAAACCGCGAGCGAGCGAAGCCGAACCCCGGAACCGACAGGCATCCCTCATCGACGAGTTCGCGCTCGCCTCGCACTTCAACCAGCTCCGGATTCACGACGTAGCCGATCACGCCGTCGATGTTGTAGCTAAAGGCGCGCAGGGACACCCCGATCTGAGGTGCCGCGACACCGGCGCGCCCTGGCTCGGCCACGGTATCGAGAAGGTCGGTCACGAGCGCCGCCAAGGACGAGTCGAATCGCGTGACCTCATCCGCGCGACTGCGGAGAACGGGGTCGCCGAAAAGGCGGATCGGTCGCACTGCCATTGCTGTCAGACGCCTCGGCGCTCCGGCATGTTCTCCGCCACGAGCGCAGCCAGTTCGCGCGCGGCTGAGCGCGTGAGCGGGCGCAACTCGTCCCAGGAAATCACCGAGCCTGCCGCGAGGTGCTCGTCGTAGGGAATGCGCACAACGTCGCGCACGCGCGAGGCGAAGTGTGCCTCAATCTCTTCGAGCTTCACGAGATTGGTGCCCTGGGTTCCGGTGTTGATTGCGACGATGGCCTCGCGCACGAGCTCGCCATAGCCATTGGCCTCGAGCCACGTCAGGGTCTCGGACGCCAATCTCGCCTCGTCAACGCTCCCGCCCGACACGATGACGATCGCGTCGGCCCGCTGGAGCGTCGCGCGCATCACGGAGTGCACGATGCCCGTGCCGCAGTCGGTGAGCACGATCGAGTAGTAGCGTGCAGCAAGGTCAGCGACCACGTTGTAGTCGTTCTCGTCGAACGCTTCCGAAAGCATCGGATCAGTGTCGGAAGCGAGAATGTCGAGTCTCGTCGCGTCACGCGAAATGAGCGTCGTGAAGTCAGTGAAGCCTTGGATGCTCGCCGCACGATTCACGACGTCGCGCACCGTTGCGCGTGTCTGACGCGCGACCCGCTCTGACAGGGTGCCCCGGTCGGGGTTGGCGTCAATCGCGATAACGCGATCGTCCCGCACGGAAGCCATCGCCATGCCGAGCAGCGTCGCAATGGTGGTCTTGCCCACTCCGCCCTTGCGGGTCAGCACCGGCACGAAACGAGCACCTCCCTCGAACGACGTCGCAATGCGCGCGTCGAGCTCTTTGCGGGCTCGAACGCGCGGCGAATCGCCGAGGTTGACGAGGTGAAAGGTCAGGGCGTAGACGACGGATGGCCAGAGGCCCTCGGGGGCGATCTTGGCGCGGCGACGTGACTCGATGAGGCGATCCGCCGTCAGCATGGCCGCCGACTCGGGGCCCTGGTGGGCACCGTCGAGCACATCACGGCGGCTGTAGACGCCGTCGGCGCGCGGAAGTGGCGAGATCTCGACCGGTGGTTCCTCTTCGTTCGACGGCTGCGTCGCCATCGCATGGAGGTCATCGTCTGCCAGCTCGATGACGGTCGTTGACACATCGCTTTCCGTCACGATCGACGGATCAACGCCCGTCTCGACGAGGGCGACGGCACGCTCATCCTCAGGTTGCTCGCGAACCTGCGCAGGGAGCTCGACGTCGATCGTCAGATTGCTCGGGATCGCCGAGGCGAGCCCGGCGTCCGCGATGGGCTCAAGGCCCTGTGCGACCGAGGCTGATTCGACAGGGGTGTCGCTCGACGACTTCGCGCGCTTCACAGCCACAGTAGAGACTCCCTGAGATCAGACGACTTCTCAGTCTAGCCTCCCTCGATCACAACGAGCAGGTCACCCGCCTCTACCTGCTGGGTCTCGGGGGTCGCTCGTCGACGAACCGTGCCCGCCACCGGTGTCGTGATCGCCGCCTCCATCTTCATGGCCTCGATCGTCGCGACGGTCTGGCCCGCGGAGACAACGTCGCCTTCACTGACCTGCAGTGTGACAACGCCCATGAACGGCGCAGCGATCTGGCCAGGCTGAGACGGGTCTGCCTTCTCGGCGGCGACCGTGTCGACGGCGATCGAGCGATCACGCACCGTGATCGGACGGAGTTGGCCGTTGAGCGTCGCCATGACCGAGCGCATGCCCTTGTCATCGGGTTCGCCGATGGCCTCGAGGCTCACGAGAAGGCTGACGCCCTGCTCGATGTCGATGGTGTGCTCAATGCCGGGCCGCAGTCCGTAGAGATAGTCGGGCGTTGCCAGCACGGACAGGTCGCCGTACTGCTCACGCACCTGCAAGAACTGCTGCGTCGGCTGCGGGAACAGCAGTTGGTTGAGCATCAAGCGCCGTTCATCGCTGCTCCCTGACAGCTTCGCCCGCTGGTCATCCGTGACGGGCGTAGTGCCGATCTTCACGGTGCGCCCCGCTAGCACTTTGCTGCGGAACGGCTCTGGCCATCCGCCGGGAAGATCGCCCAACTCCCCCGCCATGAAACCGATCACGGAATCGGGAATGTCGTAGTTCTGAGGGTTCTCCTCGAAGTCGACCGGGTCTGCGCCCGCTGCGGCCATTTGGAGAGCGAGATCGCCCACGACTTTCGACGAGGGCGTCACTTTGGTCGGGCGGCCCAGGATTCGGTTCGCCGCGGCGTACCAGTCTTCGATGACCTCGAACCGATCTCCGAGGCCGAGCGCGATCGCCTGCTGTCGCAAGTTCGACAACTGCCCGCCGGGAATCTCGTGCGTGTAGACGCGACCCGTCGGGCCGGGAAGCCCCGACTCGAATGGGGCGTATGCCCGCCGCACTGCTTCCCAGTAGGGCTCCAGATCGGCCACCGACGACAACCCGAGGCCCGTGTCGCGCTCGGTGTGCTCGAGTGCGGCCACGAGAGCCGAGAGCGACGGTTGTGACGTGGTTCCGGCCATCGGCGCACTCGCCGCATCAACCGCGTCTGCACCGGCCCGAGACGCCGCGAGAAGAGTCGCCAGTTGCCCGCCTGCCGTGTCGTGCGTGTGCACATGGACAGGAAGGTCGAATCGCTCGCGAAGCGCCGCGACTAGCTTCTCTGCGGCGCCCGCGCGCAAGAGTCCGGCCATGTCTTTCAGAGCGAGGATATGCGCGCCTGACTCGACGATCTGCTCGGCTAACCGCAAGTAGTAGTCGAGGGTGTAGAGGTCTTCCCCGGGGTTCAAGAGATCGCCGGAGTAGCACATTCCGACTTCGGCGATTGCGGTACCCGTGGTCAGAACTGCATCGATCGCCGGGCGCATCTGATCGACATCGTTGAGCGCATCGAAGACACGGAAGATATCGATACCGGTCGCCGTCGCCTCGGCGACAAAGGCATCGGTCACCTCCGTCGGATACGGCGTGTACCCGACCGTGTTGCGACCACGAAGAAGCATTTGGATGGCCACGTTCGGGAGCGCTTCCCGCATCGCTGCCAAGCGCTGCCACGGGTCTTCACCCAAGAATCGCAGGGCAACGTCGTAGGTCGCTCCGCCCCAGGCTTCGACGCTCAGCAGGCCAGGAGTCAGTCGCGCCACATGCGGCATGACCTGCACGAGATCGGTCGTGCGAACCCGCGTCGCGAGGAGCGACTGGTGGGCATCCCGGAACGTCGTGTCAGTTACGGCAAGTGCGGTTTGGGCGCGAAGTGCCGCTGCGAAGCCTGTTGGGCCAAGGGCAAGCAGACGCTGACGTGAACCATCGGGAGCGGGCGCTGCGAGGTCAACGGCGGGAAGCTTAAGGGCCGGGTCAATCACTCCCTCACCCGAACCGTGCGGTTGATTCACGGTGACGTCGGCGAGCCAGGCCAAAACCTTGGTGCCTCGGTCTTTCGACGGGCTTGACTTCACCAACTGCGGGCGCTCGTCAATGAACGACGTGCTCAGATCGCCCGCTTGAAACGCGGGGTCATCGAGAACCGCTTGCAGGAACGGAATGTTGGTCGTGACTCCGCGGATTCGGAATTCGGCGAGCCCGCGACGCGATCGAGAAACGGCAGAGGCGAAGTCTCGACCGCGACACGTCATTTTCGCGAGCATCGAATCGAAGTGCGGCGAGATCTGGGCACCCGACGCGATCGTTCCGCCGTCGAGGCGAACGCCGGCACCGCCGGGCGAGCGGTACGTCGTGATCTTTCCCGTGTCCGGCCGGAAACCACTCGCCGGGTCTTCTGTCGTGATTCGGCACTGCAGGGCCGCACCACGCAAGTGGATCTGATGCTGCAGGAGACCGAGTTCAGCAAGCGTCTGTCCGAACGCGATGCGCATTTGCGACTGCACGAGGTCAACGTCGGTGACCTCTTCGGTGACCGTGTGCTCCACTTGGATGCGCGGGTTCATCTCGATGAAGACGTGCTCGCCGGCGCGTTCTCCCGCCGTATCGAGGAGGAACTCGACGGTACCGGCGTTGATGTAGCCGATTGATCGTGCGAACGCAACCGCGTCGCGGTACATCGCTTGACGCACCGACTCATCGAGGTTCGGGGCGGGGGCGATCTCAATGACCTTCTGGTGACGACGCTGCACCGAGCAGTCACGTTCGAACAGGTGAACCGTCTCGCCCGTCGCATCGGCAAGAATCTGCACCTCGATGTGACGGGGCCGCACGACGGCCTGCTCAATGAACACCGTGGCGTCGCCGAAGGCGCTGTCGGCCTCGCGCATGGCCGCCTCGAGCGCGGCTTGGAGGTCTTCGCGCTTCTCGACGCGCCGCATGCCTCGCCCTCCGCCTCCAGCAACGGCCTTGGCGAAAACCGGGAACCCAATCTCGTCAGCGGCGTCGAGGAGAACCTGCATGTCGGTCGTCGCCGGGCTCGATCGCAACACGGGAACACCGGCAGCGATCGCCTTCTCTTTCGCGGTGACCTTGTTGCCGGCCATCTCAAGCACCGCACGAGGGGGGCCGATGAACGCGATACCCGCGTCGGCCGCGGCCTGTGCGAGGTCAGGGTTTTCGCTCAAGAAGCCGTACCCGGGGTAGATGGCGTCGGCACCCGACAGCTTCGCAACGCGGATGATCTCATCGACATCGAGGTAGGCGCGCACCGGATGACCGGGCTCGCCGATTTGGTAGGCCTCGTCGGCCTTCAGGCGGTGCATCGAGTTGCGATCTTCGTAGGGGAAGACCGCTACCGTCTTCGCGCCAAGCTCATAGGCGGCGCGAAAAGCTCGGATCGCGATCTCCCCGCGGTTGGCGACAAGAATCTTGCGGAACATCGTGTCCTCTCGGAATCGGCCCAGATGGGGGTCGACAACGCTGAAGGTGGTGGCAGGCCGAGGTCGATGCTCGTGCGCGCCTTTCCAGACTAGTGAAGGTAGGGTCGTTATTCGTGCACGTACTGAGCATCAGCTCCCTCAAGGGGGGTGTGGGCAAAACGACGGTGACGCTAGGACTCGCGTCAGCGGCGTTCTCGCGCGGTCTGCGCACCCTTGTGGTTGATCTTGACCCTCAGTCAGACGCCTCGACGGGTATGGATATCCAGGTTGCCGGGCACCTCACGGTGGCCGATGTGCTCGCGGCTCCGAAAGAGCGCACCGTGCGCCAAGCGATCGCTCCGAGCGGGTGGACCAGGGGCCGTCCAGGCACGGTGGATGTTCTCATCGGCAGCCCGAGCGCAATCAACTTCGACGGACCGCACCCGAGCATCCGCGAGATTTGGAAGCTCGAAGAAGCCCTGGCCCACGTCGAAGCCGACTACGACCTCGTGCTCGTTGACTGCGCTCCGTCGCTCAATGCCTTGACGAGAACCGCCTGGGCCGCGAGCGATCGCGTCGTCGTGGTGACCGAGCCCGGCCTGTTCTCGGTGGCTGCCGCCGACCGTGCTTTGCGCGCGATCGAGGAGATTCGCCGCGGGCTCTCCCCCCGGTTGCAACCTCTCGGCATCATCGTCAATCGCGCGCGCGTTCAGTCGCTCGAGCACCAGTTCCGCATCAAGGAACTGCGCGACATGTTCGGGCCGCTGGTTCTCGCTCCGCAGCTTCCCGAGCGCACGTCACTGCAACAAGCTCAGGGTGCTGCGAAGCCGCTGCACGTTTGGCCCGGTGACAGCGCGCAAGAAATGGCGCGCAACTTCGACCAACTGCTCGACCGCATTATGCGCACGGCGAAGATGGGCGAGTACGCAGGCCTCTAGGTCGTGCCGCTACGACGCGCGCGTAGCCCGACGAGCCGCAAGCTCATCACTCGGGTCGGCAACCGGCGTCGAGTCAAGTTCGACGAGCGACGTCTCGACCTCGCGAAGAACCTTCCCAACCGCAATGCCGAAGACGCCCTGTCCGCGACTGACCAGGTCGATGACCTCGTCATCGCTCGTGCAGAGATACACGCTTGCCCCATCACTCATGAGAGTCGTCTGGGCAAGATCGTTGACGCCCGCTTCCCGCAATTGCGTGACCGCGGTGCGGATCTGCTGGAGCGAAATGCCCGTGTCGAGCAGACGCTTGACGAGCTTGAGCACGAGGATGTCGCGGAAGCCATACAGGCGCTGCGTGCCCGAACCTGCTGCGCCGCGCACGGTGGGCTCGACGAGCTCGGTGCGGGCCCAGTAGTCGAGCTGGCGATAGGAGATGCCCGCAGCTCGGGCGGCGACTGCTCCGCGGTAACCCGCTTCGTCGTCGATCTCGGGCATTCCGTCGGTAAACAGGAGCCCCAGGTCATAGCGATCGTCGCTGCGACGGTTGTCGGTCATGGCCCCTACCTAACCTTCACGTTGAACGTGACAGTTAACGTCACGTCCTTCACCCTAGCGATCCGGTGCACGACCACCGCAGACATCCGCACGGACACTCCGGCGTGTCGTCGCTCACCTACGACTGTAGCCTGCCCAGCGCCGAACGGATCAGGCTTGAGCGCACGACTTCGAGTTGCCCCGCAATCTCGCGCGCCAGTTCTGCCGCCTTCGCTCTGCTCGACGGGTCATTGCGCCGCGAGACAGGAATGAGCGCACTTTCGATCAGCCCGAGCTCGCGTTCGGCTGCTGCTCGGAAGCCTCGCAAGTGACGAGGCTCGATGCCCGATCGCTGAAGTTCGACCAAGGCTTTGAGCACCCCCACCGCGTCGTCGCCGTAGGTCTCTGCCGCCCCGATGAGTGACGCTGAGACGGCGTCACTCAAGAGAGTGGGCGTCGCCCCTGCCTCGCGAACAAGCTCGGCCCGGGTGTATCGGCGTTCGGTCGCCAGGATCGATGGAAGAACGGCGCCCCCCGATGGCAGCACGGGAGTGCGACCCGCTTCGATTTCATCGAGGTATCCGCGGATGACCTTGAGTGGCAAGTAGTGATCACGCTGCATCGACAAAATGAACCGAAGCCGATCGACATCGGCGGCCGAGAACTTCCGATAGCCCGACTCGGTGCGTGAGGGCGACACGAGGTGGCGCTCTTCGAGAAACCGGAGCTTCGACGGCGTGAGGTCAGGGAACTCAGGATTCAGCTTGGCGAGCACCTGCCCGATGCTCAAGAGGGCGCCGCTCGTGCTCGAACGGGCCGGTGCGGCCGCGGAGCGAGCCGCCATCAGGAGCTCGGAGTGAGATCGAGGCGCGATGCGTAGAACGTGAGGTGGAACTTCCCCACCTGAACCTCTGTGCCATCGCTCAGGGCAACGGTGTCGTCGATCCGGTCGCCACTCATGAAGGTGCCGTTGAGCGACCCCAGGTCGCGAACGGAAAACGCGGTTCCGTGTCGGAGGAAAGCAGCGTGCTTGCGCGAGACAGTGACGTCATCGAGGAAGATATCGGCATCAGGATGCCGGCCCGCGACCGTCACGTCAGCGTCGAGGAGAAACCGTGCACCGGTGTTCGGCCCGCGACGCACGATCAACAGCGCCGAGCCTGACGGAAGCGCCCCGATGACCTCGTTCTCGTCGGGGCTAACGCCCGCTTCGAGCGCGGCAAGCTGCGCGGCGAACTCCGGACCGTAGTGCACGGTCGTCTCGTGCGGGCGGTACTCGTTCGGGTTCTCGCTGCCAGTGGGCGGGGAATCAGGCATCCGGTGGCCTCCTTCAGTGACTCAGCGTATCCGATGCCCCGCCCGAGGCTTGCGGCCGATTCGCGGTCAATTCGCGCGTTTGTCGCAGGTAGAGCAACCCTGCCCACCAATAGAGGAACGCGCCCCACAACGTAAAGGCCCAGCCGATCGGATCAGTGACCACCTGGAGCTCAGGGAACGCCTCGCCGAGCACCAACAGTGGCAGGGCGTAGAACAACGCAAAGGTGGCGACCTTGCCGAGATGGTGCACAGGGAGCGGGCCGTAGCCATGTTGGGCGAGGACGAGACCCAGCACGGCAAGGAAGACGTCGCGACCGACGATGACCACGACGACCCACCAGGGCACAACCTCCCGCACCGCGAGTGCGATGACGGCCGCGAAGATGAAGAGCCGATCGGCAGCGGGGTCAAGGAGCTGACCGAGCTTGGTGATCTGACCGAATCGGCGAGCGATGATCCCGTCAAGAAAGTCGCTGAGGCTCGAGACGACGATGACGAGAAACGCTGCAAGGTCGTACTCGAGCAGAACCAAAACGAGGAAGACGGGCACGAGGACAATGCGCAAGGCGCTCAGCGCATTGGGCACGGTCAACACCCGATCACTCACCGCCGGTTCTGAGGCGCGAGGTTCGTTCGACTCTGCTGACACACCGTCAGTCTACTGACGTGCCCGCGCTCGACGGCGGGCCCATTAGCGGTACCTTCATCGCCGTGGACATCGTCGTCGTCGTGCTGGGCATTGCCGCCACTATCGGTTTGTTCACGTGGGTTGCGTCGCTCATCACCCGCGACTACTCATGGGTCGACCGAATCTGGTCCATCGTGCCCGTCGTGTACGTGGCGGCATTCCGGGTCGCCAGCGGCTTCGCAGACCCTCGACTGGCGATCATGACGGTGCTCGTCGCCCTGTGGGGCGCGCGGCTCACGTTCAACTTCGCTCGCAAGGGCGGCTACAACGGGGTCGAAGATTACCGCTGGCCGATCTTGCGCGAGCGGATGACGCCGGGCCAGTTCCAGGTGTTCAACGTGCTCTTCATCGTCATCTTCCAGAACGCCCTTTTGTTGCTGATCTCCCTGCCGGCGCTCGTCGCGTTCCAGAATCAAGCGACCCCTGTCGGCCCGATCGATCTCGCGCTCGCCGCAGTGTTCCTTGCCTTCCTCATTGGCGAGTTCGTTGCTGACCAGCAGCAATGGGACTTCCAGCGCGCAAAGGCCGCGGCGGTCGAGGCGGGCAAGGAGCCGGACGAGCGGTTTGTGACGACGGGTCTCTGGCGGTACAGCCGTCACCCCAATTTCTTCTTCGAGCAGGCCCAGTGGTGGGTGTTCTTCGGGTTCGGCGCCGTCGCGCTCGGATCGCTCGTGCACTGGACGCTCGTCGGCCCCGTGCTCCTCACGGCCCTCTTCGTGGGTTCGACCGTGTTCACTGAGTCGATCACGCTCGGGCGGTACCCCGAGTACGCCCAGTACCAGCGGCGCACCTCGATGCTGATCCCGTGGATTCCCCGACAGTCGCGTGCCGCTGCGGCGGATGCCACGGCGGGCTGAGTACTCTCGCGCGCATGTCGTGCATCCGCTTCAACACCCCCGCCCAGAGACGCCAGCTCGCTGCCGATGCGCCGGAGATGCGCGCAGCATCCATCGGCGATGAACCGGTCGCTCGGTTTCTGTCGCCTGCGGTGACCGCATCGAAGGTCGCGCGTATTCGCCGGCTCGCGTCTGACGCGAACCCCAAGATTCGCGAGAGCGCGGCGTCGTCGTACCACGCACCCGACGAGGTCTACGAGGCGCTCTCACGCGACGTCGACCCGGGCGTTCGCGCGTGTATCGCGAAGAACGAACGGGTGTCGTGCGACATCTTGCGACGCCTTGCGAGCGACCCCGACGAGCGCGTACGGGGTTTCGTCGCTCTCAACTATTTTGTTCCGGCCGATGCGATGACGCAGCTCGCCGATGACCCGAGCGCGATGGTGCGCGGGCTCGTCGACTGGAAGGCACGTCTCGCGTCTGAAAGCGACGAGCTCGCGGTGCCGCACCTGACGGCGACCGCGTAGCCGCGCCTCACGTCGGCGGTCACCCCTCGCCGACGGTCAATCACCGTCGCGCGAGGAGAAGCCTCCCGCCGAACCAACGCGATCGGGCAGCACCCGCACGAGCCCCGCGATCAGGCGGTAACGCACGGTCGGAATGACGACGGAGCGTCCGCGATCGATGCCCTTCAGGGCAAGGCGCACGAGCTGCGGAGCCTGAAGCCACAGGGCGCGAGGAATCCCCTCGGTGCGCACCTTCATGCGGTCGTGGAACTCGGTGCGCACAAAGCCCGGACACACTGCCGTGACACTGACACCCCGAGGGCGAAAGACGATGTTCGCACTTCGGGCGAACATGACGGCCCACGCTTTCGCGGCTGAGTAGGTGCCGCGCGGCGCAAAGGCGGCGACACTCGCGATGAGCACGATGCGCCCGTGGCCCCGCTCGAGCATGCCCCGCACCGCGGTCTGCGACAACTGCAGCGGCACCGTGACGTGAATATCGAGATGGCGCCGTTCGTCGTCGAACGAGGTCTCATCGAGTTCTCCACGGATGCCGTACCCGGCATTGTTCACCAGCAGGTCAATCGGCCGAGCCCGGTCGGCCAGCCGTGCGTCGACGGCGGCGAGCCCGTCTGCCTCGAGCAGGTCAGCCGGGAGCGCCTCAACCTCCACGCCGAACTCACGGTGCAGGGCTTCGGCGGTCTGACGCAGGCGGTCAGCGTCGCGCGCGACGATCACGAGGTCGGTGCCGCGCGCGGCCCACTGGCGGGCGAACTCGGCTCCGATTCCCGCGG
>CALRMP020000009.1:0-54653 GCA_943369205.1 Gulosibacter massiliensis
GCGCGAGCTGCTGCGAGAAGCCGAAGAGCGTCACGAGCATCGGCACCACCACGACCCCGCCGCCGACACCGAGCATCGACGAAAAGAGCCCCATGACGAGGCCAGCGCCGAGATAGCCCAGGGCAACCCAGACCCCGAGGTCGGGCACGTCGCTCGCCGAGCTGTCGAAACTCTCGAACACGAGCCGAACCGCCGCCGCCACCATGACGATCGCGAGCGCGATTTGCAGCCACCGTACGGCGACCTTAAGAACCAAGATCGAGCCGACCCAGACTCCGACAAGCCCACCGACGATGAGGAACGGCACGGCCTCCCACACGACGGATGCGCCGACTGAGTAGGAGACCGCGCCACTGACAGCGGCGATCGCGACAACGACGAGTGACGTGGCCTGTGCCCGGCGTTGCTCGACCGAAAAGAGCAGAACCAGCAGCGGCACGAGAATCACGCCGCCGCCGAGTCCGAAAAGTCCGGAGAAGACCCCTACAAGCAGGCCGATGCCCGCATCGCGAGCGATGGAAGACGACGAGGTAGACACGATGGCTACAATAGCCCAAGATGGTAATACTGGTAAGTCCAGAAGCCTGTCGGTGTCGACCTGTTCGCCATCCGTCAGAGCGAGTAATCGGTCAACGGCAAGGGCGAAAGGCGACGATGCCAACGTCAACAACTACAGGCGGCATGGGTGGCGGCCTTGTGCCCGGCACCTACCCGCCACCCCGTGCGTTGCGCCCCGACCTGAGCGGTGAGCGGTTTGCGGTGGTCGCTGGGCATTCCCTCGTGAGCATGGTGGCTCACGACGTTCTCGTCGCGGGCGGCAACGCTGTCGATGCCGGGGTCGCGGCAGGGCTTGCTAGCAACGTCGTGCAGGTTGACATGGCCAACTTCGGGGGCATAGCCCCGATCGTCGTGCGGCCTGCTGGGGGCCGCGACGTGTGGTCGATCGCCGGCGTCGGCAGGTGGAGCACATCGGCCTCCCTCGACGCGATGCTCCAGCGCTACGCAGGCACCCTGCCCCTCGACGGGGCGCCCGCTATCGTTCCTGGGGCACCCGCGGCCTGGCTCCAGGCCCTCGCGCAATTCGGCACGATGTCTCTGGCCGAAGTCGCTGCCCCCGCCATCACGCTCGCTACCAAGGGCTTTTTGCTGGACGAGGCGACGGCGACAAGCATTCGCCTGTCGGCAAAGGGCTTCGGGCGGTGGCCGTCGAGCGTCGCGGTCTATCAACAGGATGGTGAGCCGCTGGCCCCGGGCGCGCGCTTGCGCCAACCCGCCTTGGGCGAGACGCTGCGGCGGCTCGTGGCAGCGGAGGCCCGGGCCTCCGGGAGTCGCAAGCAGCGCATCCGCGTCGCTCACCGCGAGTTCTACGAGGGCGATATCGCACAGACGCTTGTCTCATGGGTGACCGATCACGGCGGATACCTCACTCTCGATGACCTTGCGGCCTTCGAGGCCGAGGTCACGCCGGCCGTCTCGATGAGGGTCACAGGCTGGGACTTCTTCACTACGCCATCGTGGAGTCAAGGGCCGGTCGCCCTTTCCATCCTGGGGCTGCTGTCTCGATTGCCCCACTCGTGGCATCACGTCACCGAGGCGATCACCTTGGCCTTCAACGACCGCGAAGACTTCCTCGGCGATCCCGACTTCATGACGAAGCCCGTCACCGCTTTGCTCACTGCCGATCATCTCGACCAGTTGGCCAGCATGGTGTGCGACACCGCTCTCGGCGGGCGCCCTGGGCACACCGAAGCGCTCGGCCAGATTCGCACGAGCACGACGTCGATCGTGACGATGGATGCTGCGGGCACCACGTTCGCGACCTCACCGTCAGACACCCTTGACGGTGGCCCCATCATTCCCGAGCTCGGCATCATGTGCTCGCCGCGGGGGGTGCAGAGCCGGCTCGATCCGACCCACCCTAACCGGCTCCGCCCCGGCGGACGCCCGACCATCACACCAGCACCCATGATCGGCCTCAACGGCGACGACGCCTGGGCGATCGCGTGCCCCGGTGGTGACGTGATCGTGCAAGCCATGGCACAGGTGATCTGGCGAGTGCTGAACGAAGAAGCCAGTCTGCAAGCAGCCGTCGAGGCGCCGCGCATCGCGGCCTTCAACGCCCCGAGTGCGTTCCACCCGCATCCGACCGCTGATCGGCTCGTCTACACCGAAGGTCGGATTCCGTCGGAGGAGGTCACACGACTGAAAGAACAGGGTCACCGCGTGATCCAGTGGCCCGACTGGGAGTTTGATGCCGGAAGCGTGCAGATGGTCAAGAGCACGCACACCCCCGACGGCGAGGTCGTCCTGTCGGCCGGCGCTGATCCGAGACGATCCGCATACGCGATCGTTCGATAAGGAAGGACTCCATGATTTCGCTCGAGCACGTTGTCGCCGACACACAGGCGCTCATTCGCATCGACAGCCAAAACCCCGGCCTTCAGGAATCGGCGTGCGGCCAGTGGGTGCACAACCGACTCGCCGGCATGGGGCTTAGCCCCACGGTCATGGCTGTTGAGGGCGCCAGGAGCAATATCGTCGGCACCGTCTCGGGAGGCGACGCGCCGCGGCTGGTCGTGCTCGCTCACCTCGACACCGTGCCCATCGGAAGCGGCTGGACGCGCGACCCGCTCGGCGGGGAGATCGATGGCGGAAACATCTACGGTCGCGGCGCGTGCGACATGAAGGGCGGGCTGGCGGTCGGACTGGGTCTGCTTGAGGCGCTCCTGAAGCACTCCGTCATCCCGGCGGGCGATGTCATTCTCGTCGCGACCGTCGACGAGGAAGCCCCCGATATGGCTGGAGCACACCATCTGGTCGCGAACGGCTTCCTGCGCCCCACCGATCAGGTCATCGCCCTCGAGCCCACCGGAACCAAATTGCGCATCGCCCAGATGGGCCTGCGGTGGCTCGACGTATCCGTGACCGGGCGCATGGCGCATGCTGGGCGGGCGCACCTCGGCATCGACTCTGCCCACGTGATGGCGCGCATCGTTGATCGCCTCAAGGGCCACGTCGCAGGCCTCGACCACGTCGACGAGATCCTCGGGCGGGCGCGATTCACGTGCGGAACCTTCACCGCGGGTGTCGCTACCAACGTTGTGCCACCGACCGCGCAGGCCTCGTTTGATGTGCGCATCGTTCCGCCGATGGACATCAACGAGGTGGTGCCGATGGTTCGCGCTATCGCCGACGAAGTGCTCGCTGACTTTCCTGGAGCGACGTGCGAAATCAGCCCACGGGGCGCGGCGCGGCCACCGGTTCGCGCGGCCGAGGATTCGCTGATCATTCGTGGGCTGCGAAACGCCTACCAGGCACAGGTCGGAAGCTCGCTACCCCAGGGTGACGACGACGGTCACGAGGCCTATACCGATGCATCGATGGTGGCGGCCCTCACGGGCTCCACGTCGTGCACCGTGTTCGGCCCGGGCTCAACGGACCGCGCCCACACGGCCGACGAGTTCGTGCCGATCGATGACCTCGATCTGGTTTCGCGAGTCATCTGGCGCATGGTCAGTGACTGGTCCGCACCATCAAAGGAGAACGCATCATGATCATCGACGCCTACAACAACGTCTGGCAGGCAGCCGGCACCTCAGACTACTTGACCGCTGAGTCCTACACACCCGACGACATGCTGCGGTCGATGGATCAGGCTGGTGTCGATATGGCGGTCGGATGCTCGCTCGGCCAGATGGTGGACAACAGCTTCATCGCCGAGACAGTCAAGCGTTACCCCGACCGCGTCATCGGCTTCGGCCAAGTCAACCCTCGCCACGCCGATGCCGTCGATTCGATCGACCACTTGTCGCAAGAGCTCGGCCTCAAGGGGCTCAAGCTGCACCCCACGATGCACGGCTACCACTTTGCCGACCACGGGCTTCTCGACCCGATCTTCGAGGCCGCTGATCGTAACGGCCTCGTCGTACTCGTGAACGCGCTCGACGACCCCTTCTGCGCACCCCTCTCGATCGAAGAGATCGCGAAGAACTTCCCGAACACCTCAGTGCTCATCGCTCACATGGGCACAATCTGGAACGTCAACGAGGCAATCTTGGTCGCGCAACGCAATCCACACATCTTCCTCGAGACGTCGGGTGCTCAATTGCTCGACGTGAAGCTCGCCTACCGCGGTGTCGGCGCCAAACAGATCGTGATGGGAACCGACTGGCCCGGCAGCGACTTCGATCTCGAGCGCGCGAAGATCGCGCGGGCGATTCCCGACGAAGCAGATCGCGCGCTCGTCGAGGGCGGCAACCTCGCCCGCTTGCTGGGCCTCGCGAACTGACGACGAGAACCCCACGATGACGACCCACGACACGCCAGCCCCCGAGACGACTCGGCGATCAACCGCGGGGTTCATCGATGCGCACAGCCATCTACGGGCGACCTCGTATGCCGAGCATGGCATCGGCGGGGCAACTCTTGAAGAGGGCTTGCTCCGCATGACCGCGATGACATCGGTTGACATCGAAGACGACGCCTTCGTGGCTTGTTGCGAGCTCATCGCCAAGGGTGTGACCGGCGTGCAGGTCATGTTCCACACCTTCGGAGATGGAGATGACTATCTCGAAGCGCTCGACGCCACTCTCGCTGGGGTGCGTCGCTCTGGCATCCGCGCACTCATCGTGCTGGGCACGACCGACCAGGCCGAGTACTTTCCGCCCACGAGCGTGGCGCCCGCCGGACTCGAGAGCGTGGCGCAAGCACCGCGGCGCCTGAGCGCCGACGTTTTCGCGGGTGTCGTCGCGCAGGCAACACAGCAGTACCCCGACATCACGTTCGGTGTCGGACCCGTGGGCCCGCAGTGGTGTAGCGACGCACTGCTTCACGCCATCGGCGAGATCAGTCAACAGGGCTATCGCGTGCACAGCCATGCCGCCGAGAGCGTCAGCCAGCGATCGTGGGCGGGAGACCTGATCACGCGACTCGAGCGCGCCGGGCTACTGGGGCCGCAGACCAGTTTGGCTCACGGCGTGTGGCTCACCGACGTCGAGTTGCACCTGCTCGCCGACCTCGGCGTGAGCCTGGTCACCTGCCCGCTCTCGAACCACCTGCTCTCTGCCGGCACGGCAAACGTCTCGGGCTGGCGCGCGGCCGGGGTGTCGTTCGGGGTCGGGCTTGACAGTGCTGATCGCGCTGCAACGCCCATGTCGGTGGCGCTGCGCGCTCTGACGGCAACGGATGCTGAGCACGCCTTGACCGTCGGCGGCACCCGCGCCACCGGAGTCGACAGCAGCCTCGACCGCGTCGAATGGACCGACGACGGCCTCGAGGTGCCGCACACAGTGATCATCGAGGGTGTCGAGCGCGTGGCCGACAGCTCGCTGGTCAATCGCCACGAGGTCGATGAGGCACGCAACCGCATCGCCGAGGCCATGCTGCGCGATGCTGCGGAGCGTGCGCGGCGCCACGCGGTGCTCGACGACCTCATGCCCATCTACCTCGAGACAGTGCGGCGGGCGGTCGATGCACGCTGAGTTGCGAGAACCCGTGTGCGCGCTCTTGGGAGAGGGCCCGCAACTCTTTCCCGATGGCTCTCTGCGCTGGGTCGACTTGCTCCGGGGCGAGGTCTACGTGCGCTCCGGTGATCACTCGCGCTTGGTCGCCACCTACCCCCACGAAGTATCAAAGGTTCTGCCGTGGTTCGGTGGGCACATCGCACTCACCCGCGCAGGACTCGAGGCCGTCACCCCCGACGGCGCGGTGGCGTGGACTCTCGACCTGACCGGCGGGGACGACTCCGTGCGCTGCTCTGACGGCACGGTGCTGCCCGACGGTACGGTTGCCGTCGGAATCGTCGATCGAGACCTGACGCCCGGCCGCGGATCGCTCGTCAGGGTGCTCGGTGATGGCGAGAGCATCCGCGTCGTTGACGGTGCGACGATTCCCAATGGCATCGACGTCACCGACGACGGCAGTGCTCTGATCTGGGTCGACAGCCCGTCCCGCACGCTCATGCGGCTCGCGATCGACCCTGCCGATGGCAGCCTCGGCACACCGCGCGCGTGGGTCAGCCTGCCTGAGCAGTGGGGCGTGCCCGATGGGCTGTGCTCCGACGACAGCGGTGGCGTATGGGTAGCGATGTGGGGCGGCGCGCGGGTGATCCACATCGACGCGACGGGCTCCGTCGACGCCACGGTCTTTCTCCCGGTCGATCACGTGACGTCGGTCGCCTTCGACGTCGATAACGCGCTCCTCATCACCACTGCCTCTGTCGTGCTGAGTGAGTCAGAGCGCACGAGCACTCCGGGGGCTGGTGGGCTCTGGAGCGTCGCAGCACCGCTGCACGGCACGCGGGGCCTGCCCCCTCGTGTCGCGAGCCTCGCCCCCCGTGGCCTCCCTCTTCCTTTCACCTCGAACGTTTCCGCACCATGACCGCACTCTCCCGACGGAAGGCATTCCCATGTCCATGACGCGCGACGACCTGATCCGCTGGCTTCGGCACACCACTCCCGAGCGGGTGGTCGACGAGGTCATCGACAAGCTTGACGCGGGGGTCGACATTGACGATCTCTGGGCGGCCGGCGCTCTCACCGCATCGAAGCACATCAGCAACCAGGCCAGAAACCTGCTCGGCTTCGTGTCGCACGCCATGATCGGGTGCGAAGACGCTCGCCAAGCGGCCTTGGGCCAACCCGATGACATTCAACGGCTCCTGTTGGTGCAGGCGCTCGCTCAAGTAGTGGTCGACTTGCACGACCCGTGCTTCGCTCCCTACGAACTCCTTGATGTGTGGGGCATTGAGGAAGCCACCGTCGAGGAGAGCGTCGTGCAGCTCCGCAACGACGTGAAGTTCGGCGAGTGGATGCGCGCCGATCACCGCATCGTTGGCCTCGAGCGTCGCATCGACCGCGCAGACCTGGTCGATCTCCTGCTCGACATTGGCCTCGAGGGCATCGTGACCGACGACCACACGCTCATCACGCCCGCGTTGTCGCTTGACATGATGGAGCTCACCGGCTGGGAGGCAGGATTCGCCATGCTCCGCGGGACTATGCGGTACTCGTGCACCTTCCCCCGCAATCTTGAGCCGTACCGCCGAGCGACCCACCTCGTCGACGACCTCGGGCTTGCCGACAGCATCACCGAAGGCGACGTCGACGCGGCCGAAGCCGCACTGCTACGCACCGAGTTACTCGCTTCTGCACCAGAAGAACGACCTGTGCTCGTCGCGAAAGCCGTGAAGTATCGGCAGCTCAACGCCCAGACGATCATGTCGGCGCTCTCGCTGGCAGCTTGCGACATGTACCTGCAGGTGCGCCCGGTTCCGCACGATGATTACGACGCCGTGAGCCGCGAGGTCGCGCCGGTACACATCGGCACGACGCTCAACATTCTGCGAGCATCCCTGCCTCGCATGAAGAGCCGCACGAAGGCGCTCGCTGTCGTCATGGGCGGTTGCCTACTCGAACGCGGTCCGAGCGTGCTCAATGAAGAGTTCGAGTTCGTGCCCTTCGAACCTGACCGCGCCTACCCCTACGCCGAAGATCTCGAGCCCCTGGTCGGCACAAGCCCAGACAAGCTTCTCGACACGCTGCAAACGGCGATGTTTGCCCATGACGAGCGCACGACCACGGCCGCTGTCGCTGCCTATGTGCGGGGAGGCGGCAATACCGACGTTCTCATTACTGTGCTGGTGCGCGCCGCCTGCACCGACGATGGCACCCTCATGCACAACGTCAAGCACTTGCACTCGTGCCTCGAAGAGTTCCGGGCCTCGACTCATCCCGATCGCGGCAACTTCTTGATCGCCGCTGCACGATGGATCTCGTGGTACGCCGGCAAAGACACATCGACCTACGACCGCGCAGTGGGCCGCGTGAGCCCCCAGCCGACTCGCTCGTGATGGGACGCTTCACCCGTCACTGATCAAGGCCGGGTCCCGTCGCGAGGCAGTGGTGGTCTACGCGGCGGGCCCCTTATCTTGGCTCTTGTGAGGGGCTACTTGTCGAGCAGATGGAGGCCGACCGTCACGGGGTCAATCCTCGGTGAACCATGAAGCCACCGTCGACGAAGATGGGTACTCCGGTCACAAACGACGCCAAGGGGCTCATCAGCCAGGTGACGGCATCGGCGACATCCGCTGGCGCGGCCATGCGGCCAAGGGGATGCAGGCGGCGGGCCATCTCGGAGAGCGCGGTGGGATCATCCGACGACGCCATCGCTTGGTGCGTGAACCCGCCATCGACCCACCCGGGACAAACGGCGTTCACGCGGATTCCGTAGGGCGCCAGCTCGCCTGCCGTGCCGTAGGTGAAGCTGAGCACAGCCCCCTTGGTCGACGTGTAGGCGGCTCCTTCGCTCGACCCGATGAAGGCAGAGACCGAGGACATGTTGACGATCGAGCCGCGCCCTCGGGCACGCAACAGCGGTGCAACAGCGCGCGTGGTCCGGAACGTACCGGTGACGTTCACGTCGACGATCTCATCCCACGCCTCATCGGTCATGGCCGCAAGGCTGCCTGTGCGGAGGATGCCCGCCGCGTTGACAAGCCCCGTCACCAGAAATCCCTCTTCGGACAGGGTCGAGACGACCTCGTCGACGGAGGCGCTGGAGCGAACATCCATTCGCACCGCGCGCGCAGTGCCGCCCGCCGCCCTGATCTCGTCAGCGACCCGCTCGGCCGCCTCGAGCGAGAGATCGGCCACGATGACCTGAGCGCCGGCACTCGCTACATCTCGAGCGATGGCTGCGCCGATCGAACCAGCGCCGCCGGTGATCAGAATAGTCTCGCCCTCCAGGCTGATGGTCTTCATCGTCCCTCTCCTCGTCTATCGGCGACGTTGCGCGGTCGGGCCGGGGTCATCGTGTGACCGGGTCGGACGGGCCGAGCAGCGCCAGCTCACCGGGACCCGGCGCGCCTTCCCAGTCTCCGGCGACCATGCATGCGAATGCGCCGACCGCGGCACCCTGAGCCAAGCTCTCGTCGATCGAGGCGCCGGCGAGGAAGGAGCACAGGTACCCCGCGACGAAAGCATCGCCCGCGCCGACGGAGTCGACGACGTCAACGGTATGGGCGCGGACCTTTGCTGTAACGCCGTCCGCAAGCGCGACGGCACCGTCAGAGCCGAGCTTGACGACGAGTTGCTGCAGCGAGAACTGATCGATCAGCGACGCGGCGTCTTCCGGGGTGCTGATGCGCGGGTCAAGAAGAGCGGCCTCTTCCAGTCCGGCAAACAGGAGGTCGACGTGCGGCAACACCTCGTGCAACGCGTGACGAGCTTCCTCAACTGACCAGAGAGCAGACCGATAGTTCACGTCAAGGCTGACGAGAGCGCCCGCCTCCTGTGCGCGAGCGACGACGCTGCGCACAGTGTCGCGTGCCGAGATCGAGAGGGCAAGAGTGATCCCGGTCAGGTGGACGAGGCGCGTGGCACCAATCAGGTGATCTGGCACGTCCTCGGGAGTCAGCATCGATGCGGCACTGCCCGCACGGTAGTAGCGAACCCGTGATTTCCCGGGAACCGGACGCTCTTTGAGCATGAGGCCGGTCAGTCGCGACGAGTCGCGCGCGGCGAGAACCGTCACGCCCTCGCCCCTCAGTGTTCGTTCGATCGTGTCGCCGAGACCGTCGGAACCGAGGCGGCTCACCCAAGTGACTGACGCTCCGAGGCGCGCGGCCGCTATGGCGACGTTCGACTCCGCGCCACCGAACCGGACACGCGCGCGTTCGGAGCTCACCAATGGACCGACGTCGTCGGGAACGATGAGCCCGAGCGACTCACCCACCGTGAGAATGTCGACCGGACGACCGGTAATCGTCATCGGGGCACCGCAGCAGCACGCACGGCGCGCTCCACGCGCCTCTCGAGTCCGGCGAGCTCCCCGCGCGCGGCCTGCCCGATGAGCGAGCCGCCGAGGCTCACCGCAGTAGCGCCCGCGGCCAGCCAGGGGCCAACGTCGTCGAGGCCGACTCCCCCGGACGCCATGACGGCGAGACCGGGCAGCGGACCAGCGAGCTCACGGAGGTAACCGGTTTCGACCGCGGAGGCTGGGAAGATCTTGATCGCGTCGGCGCCGTGCGACAGCGCAGTGTGAATCTCGGTCGGCGTGAGCGCTCCGACGATCACGGGAATCCCCCGGCTTGCGGCAACATCGATGACGGCGGGCACGACGAGGGGGGTGACGATATACCGCGCACCGGCGTCGATCGCGGCTCGAGCATCCTCTGCCCGGAGAACCGTGCCCATACCAATAACGGCACGGTCACCGAACCGGGCGCTCAGACGCGGGAGGGACTCGAGAGCGTCGCTTGCCGTCAGCGTGAGCTCGATGAGACGGATGCCCCCCGCCAGCAACACGTCGATCACACTCGAATGGTGTTCCGATGTCGCCGATCTCAGTACCGCGACAAGACGCTCTGCCCTCAGCAGATCGACCAGGCCTCCATTGGGGCGGTGAGCCTCACGCTCAGGCATCGAATCTCGTGATGCGCCGTGTGGTCGTTTCGTCGGCGAGGAAGTCATCCGTCAACCGGACGCCGTGGCCTGGGGAAGTGGCGGGAACGATCGTCCCGTCGGCGACCACGGGAAGACCCTCCGAGACTTCGTTGTACCAGCCGTGGTAGAAGGCACGGGCGACTTCTTGAACGTAACCGTTGCCGATGGCGGTGACAAAATGCGTAGCAACGGCGAGCGATACTGGCCCCGTACAGTCGTGCGGGGCAACCGGAAGTCCATACTCCTCAGCGAGCGCCGCCGTCTTCACCGCTTGGGTGATGCCACCGCTCCAGCCGATGTCGATGACTGCGATATCGGTGCCGCCAGCCTCGAAGAGTGGGAGGTAGCCGTTGAAGCCCGCCCCGAGATTCTCGCCGACCGCGATCGGCACACCCGTGCTCGCACGCAAGGCACCGAGGACGCGGTGGTGATCGGAGCGAACAGGGTCCTCCGCCCACGTGACTCCATAGGGACGGAGCGCCTCGAGAACGCGCTGAGCACCCTTCGGCTGCCAGAGAGAATGAAGCTCGACGTAGAGGTCCATCGCGTCGCCCACTTCGCCGCGAATGGCGTCGAGCACTCCGAGGCCAAAGCGGAGATCGGCCCTGTGGTCACCTCGCGATTCCTCGGCCGCGAGGTCGAAGGGCCAGACCTTCATTCCTCGATACCCCTGATCGAACAAGTCGCGAGCCAGAGCCGCAGGTTCGTTCAGGAACCGCCAGAGATCCTCGTAACGCCCTTCTGCACTAGAGGCTTCCAGCCCCCAGTTTGACGACGACTGGCGCGACTCGGCACGAACGTAGTCGTTCCCGGCGCACGTGTTGTAGACCGGGATTCGGTCGACGAACGGCCCGCCCAGCACGACGCGCAGAGGCAGGCCGGCTGTCTTTGCCATCAGGTCCCAGAGGGCGATATCTATGGCCGAGTTCCCCCGAACTTCAGCACCTGACCCGGCGTATCCGACGTAGCTGGATAGGGCGCGTGCAACGCGGGTCGGCGCCTGGTCATGCATCGCGCCAAGGACACTCGCCGCCGTCTCATGAATGTAGCTCTCGACACTGCTCGCGCCGTAAAAGGTCTCTCCCAGGCCGATGGTCCCGTCGTCCGCGTGTAGCCGGACGAAAAGCGTGTTCGACTGACGCGGCGTCCGCACTGTCTCGATTGCAACGATGCGCGGAACGCCGCGTTCGGACACGATCGGTTGAGCGTGGCTGATCGTCGTCGTTGTCGTCACGGGCCAGTCCTCGAATGCTGTGGGCGCGGGGTGCGCTCGTACCGGTATGAGTGGTAATACCAGTATCATCGTGCCAGAGGCGGGGAGCCCCCGTCAACCGGTGGCACGTCGCACGTCGGCACCGCAGAACGATCCAAGGAGGGCGCCCCATGTCGTCTGATTCCATACGCACTGCACTGGTGACGGGCGGAGCCGGAGACATCGGCGGGGCGATCACCTCAACTCTCTCTGCAGCCGGTATCGAAGTGGTCATCGTCGACGTGCTTGATCATGAGCATGGAACGGCTCGCGCCGAGGAACTCGCCCGTTCTGCGCCCGTGCGCTTCCACCGCGCCAGCACGGTCGACGCGGGAGCGATGTCGGGCATCATCGACGCGTTGCCCCGCATCGACGTGGCGGTGATGTGCGCCGGAACCGTAACTGCGCAGCCGTTCCTCGACATCGACCTCGAGACGTGGAGCCGTCAGCTCGAGGTGAACCTCACTGGCGCCTTCGTGGTCAGCCAGGCGGCTGCGCGACGAATGTCCTCCGATCGCACGCGCGGACACCTCATCTTCATCTCTTCGTGGGTAGCCAATCGCCCATGGCCGGAGATTGCCGCGTACAGCAGTTCGAAGGCGGGCATGGATCAACTGATGCGGCAGGCCGCCCTCGAGCTCTCCCCGCTCGGGATCCGTGCGAACGCGGTGGCACCCGGCATCGTGATGGCAGGACTCGCAAAGACGCAGTTTGAGACCGAGCCGCAGTACGCGGCCCGTGCCTCGGCCGCGATTCCGCTCGGTGCCCCGCAGACGGCGCAGCAAATCGCTGATGCGGTGGGCTTTCTGGCATCAGACGCCGCCTCTTCGATGACCGGCTCGGTGCTCTTGGTCGATGGTGGTTGCACCCTGGGAACCATCGGATAGGCAGTCGGGCTACGAACGGGGGGCGTCCCGATCGAAACGCCCCCCCGTTCGCGGCCCTCTCGTGGCGCTTAACCCGCAGAGCGCTGCGCGACCAAGTATCCGTCGCGTTCAAGCTCACCGGCGACGTATCCGCGCGATCCAAGTAGTTGCCAGGTCTCTTCCCGGAGAGTGTCTGGGATTTCCACCGGACCAAGACCGGTGAGGTTCACCACAACGAGCAGCTGGTCGTGATCCGATGTGCGCCGTGCGATGAACAGATCCCCTGAACCATCGGAGGCCGTGTCGAAAGTAAGGGGACTAGCCCAGAGATCGGGGCGGCTACGTCGAAGGCCGTTGAGCAGTCGCAACTCTTGCTCGATGCCCTCCTCTCCCCCGGTAAACATCATGTACGGCCCGTCGAGCGCGAGGAACGTGCAGACCAATGCCCTCACCTTGTCGACACCGAATTGCTCACGCCGCCACTTCTTGCCCCACTGCGGCCACCAGAAGGTGTCGTGCGAGTCAATGTGATGGGCCGTCTGACCGCCCACAGGCAAGAAGTGGTCGCGGTCCTCGATCCACTGCATGAACTGGCGCGCCGTGCGCACTCCGCGTTCGGGGCTCCCCTCAGAGCTCGACACCCCGGTGACGAGCCACTGCTCGTCATAGTTGTAGTTGAGGTCCATCGAGCGTCGAAGCAAGTGTCCGGATGGTTCGGTGTACATCAGAGCCTCAGGCTTGAGTTCCTTGAGCTCCCGCCGCAGGTCTACGAACAGAGGCACGCAACCGAGCGGCGAAAGTCCGGCGCGGGCCCGCGACCACTCCGCCCAGTTCGGGAAATTGTTGTACGTGGGAGCGTCGAACCGGAACCCGTCGACGTCAAGAGCGCTCACCAGGTGAAGCATGGCGGCGCGGAAGTACTCTTGCCACTCGGGATTGCGAGCGTCGAACGCCTTCGTATAGACACCCGTGACAGCTCCATCGCTGTTGCGGAAGAACCATTCAGGATGCTCGTCAATCAGCGGACTACGAAGGGGCGACCCGCCCTTCCAGTGCTCGGCGAAGTCGTGGATGTGCCGTGACCATGCGATGAAATAGTTCGTGTCGTCTGAGAGGTCACTCGTAAAGCTGTCGCCTGTCTCCTCCTCCAACCGCGAGGCGAGGGGGCCTTCGGCGATGCCCGCGAGAGCCATATCGACCGACTCGTTGTCGAGAACTCCGTGGAGCAGCACGTCGAGGATCACCCTCATGCCGCGGTCATGAGCGATGCGGACGAGTTCCTTCAGCTGGCTCTCGTCACCGTACGAAGTGGTGATATCGGCGTAGTCGTGCACGTTGTAACTGGGATATGGCTGACGTGGCATGAGTTGAATCACCGAGAAGCCGAGGCTCTGCACGCGCTCGATGTCGGCAGTCAGATCAGCGATCTCGGGATAACGGCAGTACGCGTTGCCGCCCCAGAAGTGAGAGGTGCCGATCTGCACCTCGTAGATGCTCGACGACGGCACCCAGTCAGGCTTCACCGGAGGAGTCGTGAGCGCGTAGCGGGAAGCCCAGTCTGGCCACTGCTCGCGCACGCGCTCAAAGTCGCCCGGCTGCAGATCGAAGGTCGCCAGGGTCAGCTCCGCAGAGCTTCGTGGCCCGACAGCGGCGGCGAAGTTCGTCTCGATGTGCACTCGGAGACCGGACGGCTGGCGAGTCAGAGTGACGTCTGGGATCTCCGAGTCCTGATTCGGCCATACGGTCAAGACCGACCCGTCGTCAGCCACCGACACGAGTCCACTCGCACCACGCAAGCCGCCGATCTGCGAAATGCCATAGGGCTGGTCGCCGAGCTCATCGACGGTGAGACCGCGATGGATCGCATTGCCCGGGGTGTGGAGGCCTTGTTGGGCAGGCTCGCCGACCACTTCGACGACAGCACGGAGATTACGGACGAGTACCTCCTGTTCGGCACTAATCACCGCGACGAACTCGAGAAAGGGCGACGTTGGATACAGGCGGTAGCTGAGCTGCAGAGCGAGGTCGCCGAGACGCGCTTCAACGGTGTACTCATCGCACCGCCCACGGTGATTTCGCCGCCAGGTGGAGTCATTGACGCGGAGCTCATCGACGGTCGTCGTGCCGTCGTAGCGAACACCGCCTGTCCACCCCCGCGATTCGGTCCCACCAAGATCAGCCGAGATCGATACGCGGATGCTCCTACTAATGGTCGATCGAGGGAGCAGCAGTGCAGTCGGCAAGCCGGTCGTTGACTCGAGCACGACTTCGAGCGGTGATTCCGGGCTCGAAACGGTGTGAAGAAATGACATGAAACCCTCCAGGAGAAAAGAGATGGCAGCAATGGCGCCTGGCGCCAGAACGATGCCCGGGCTAAACGGTTCGATGGGAAAGCAAGGCGTGAGGTGACTTCGCACGTCGCCCGAGGCGCGCTAGAGGATGGCTACCGGCACGAGTGCGGGCGAGTTAGGCAAAGACGCGGCGTCACGAATACCGCGGGCTTCGAGGACCTCGCTAATCGGTTGATCCAAGTCGGTGCCGTACAACTCGAGTGCAAGCTCGAGGTGCTCGCGCATGAGGTCGCGCGCGCGCGCCGAATCGCCGTCGACCACAGCCTGCACGATGCGGGAGTGCATGGGATCGCCGATTTCGCGCACGGTGGCATCGCTGTGGCTTCGGAGCATCAACGCGTACACCTGGGAGCGAATCGCGCCGAACATCAGCATGAGCACAGGATTTCCGGATGCCGCAACGATCGCCTCGTGAAAATCGAGGTCCGACTGCGCCATGCTCCCCACACCCTCTGCAGACTCGTGAGCGCGGAGCGCCTCCCACAGTCCCTCGATCGGCCGATTGGGCTGCTGGGCCGCAAGCTCCACCGCCGAACACTCGAGCGATACACGGGCGACCACTAGGTCGCGGGCGGTGATTCCCGCACGGGTAGCGGCGCGCGTCAGCGAGCTCGATAGATCATCAATTGCCACAGCGCGGACGAACGAGCCTCGCCCCGGGTGTATCTCGATGAACCCTCGCTCAACGAGTCCAGCCAGCACCTCGCGGATGACGGGTCGGCTCACCCCATAGGCCAGGCACAGTTCGCGTTCGGATGGCAACTGGTCACCAGGCGACCAGAGACCCTGTACTACTCGCCGCTCCAGGTCGTCGGAGATGTCGTTCTTCCTGGCGGGCGCTGTCAGTGTGCTGGTGAACATTCAGGCCCCCTCAGCTGTTCGGTGATTTCCGGTGCGTCGGCTCGACGCAGAAGCGTGAGTAACCGTCATCCCTTCACCGCGCCTTGCAAGATTCCCGAGATGATCTTGCGGTTGAGGATAACGTAGAGAATCACCGTGGGAATCGAAATGATGATCGCGCCGGCAGAGAGTCCTGGGATGTCTGAGAGTCTCTCTCCCACGAATAGGCCCAGTCCCGCGGGTGCCGTCTGCATCTCCGGTGACGTTAGAACCACCAGCGACAGAAGAAACTCGTTCCAGCTCCAGATGAAATACAAGGTCGCGAGCGTCAGGATTGCTGGTCGTGCCAATGGTAGGAGCACTGAGACCAGAATCCTCATACTCGACGCCCCATCGATCCTCGCGGCCTCGATTAGAGCGGTGGGGGTAGATCGGAAGAAGGAGCGCATCCAGAAAACGCCGAAGGCCGTATAGAGGGCGATCTGGGGCAGGATCACGCCAAGGTGCGTGTTCACGAGCCCAAGTGATCGCAGGTTGTAATACAACGGGACCACCGTCGACTCGAACGGCATGACCAGCCCGATCATGAACATGTAGAACAGCACACTCGACCCGCGAAATCTCATCGTTCCGAAGGCATAGCCTGCAAGGACCGCGACGGTGACCGCGACCGGAACCACCACCGCAGCGACGATCAAGGAGTTGAGCATGAGCTGCGAGAAAGATCCGGTCGTCCATGCAGCGATGTAATTGTCCCACTGCGGCTCCGCTGGCCACTTCAATCCGCCAACGGAGGTCCCTGCTGGCTGCAGGGATACGGAGAAGATGCTAACGAGGGGCAGAAGAACGACGATGGACGACAAACCGAGGAAGCCGTAGGTACCGATGCCGGCGAAGACAGCTCTCGTGACCGCCCGGCCAGACCGCTGTCGCCGGCGCGTCGACGAAGGCGTTTGGATGCCGGTGTGCTGAACCAAGGTGCGAGTGCTAATGGACATCAGGCCTTCTCCTCTCTCAGAACAACGTTGACGAGGCGGACCAGCACGAAGATGATCACCGCGAGGAACACTGCAAGCGTGGATGCATGGCCGATATCACCTTCGCGGAAGGCGGTTCGGTAGATCTCGGTGCCGGGGACGATCGTGGACTTGCCCGGGCCTCCCTGCGTCGTGACGAACACCAAGTCGAAGGTTCGTAAAGCTGCGATGATCGTGATCGTGGTCGCGACGATGAACTCTGGGCGGAGACCCGGAAGTGTGACCGCGAAAAACTCCTGGAAGGGCCCGGCACCATCGACCTTGGCCGCGTCATACAGGTCAGAGTCGATTCGGCCAACGCCTGAAAGAAACAGGACCATGCAGAGACCGGTCATCACCCACGTGCCGACAAGGCCGACGGCGGGGAGCGCCCAGGTAAAGTCGCCGAGCCACGGAATCGTCGACTCGATGCCGAACAGCCCGAGCATCTGATTAACGGTTCCGGTGTCTTGGTACATCCAGCGCCAGGCAACACCAATAACCACGCTCGAGATGACCTGAGGCAGGAAGATCACGGTGCGGAAGAACGCGAGTCCGCGAATTCTCTGCTTACTGAGGATCGCTGCGAAGGTCACGCCCAGGATCACCGGAATCACGCAGAACGTAATGATGAACACGAGTGAGTGGCTGAGCGCGGACCAGGTGTCCGGATCCTGGAAAGCACGAACGTAGTTGTCGATGCCGACCCAGGTTCCCGCCGAAATGCCGTTCCAGTCCCAGAAGGATAGATAAAACGTTTGGCCCAAGGGCAGGAGCACGAACGATATGAAAAAGAACGCCGCCGGCACAAGGTACAGATAGGGCACTAGCGACCGCAGAGTCACGCGGGACATCCGCTTGACCTCGCGATCGCGGGTAGTCCGCGGTCCCGCGGAGACCGTCGGGGAGTTTGTCATAGCGTTGCGCTTTCGCTCGGGAGCCAGTGGGGCTCCCCTCCTCTTCCGCGCCTCACGACGCCGGACCGGAAGAGGAGGGGAGCTGCTAATGCGGGAAGTTGGGCCTACTGGCGACCGCTCTCCCACTCTGCTTGCACAGAACTCGTAAGGTCAGCCGCCGAGATGCGTCCAGCGAGCAACTCCTGGATTGCCGGGAACAGGGTGTTGCCCATGCCGACCGTCGACCAGTCGAGGAAAAGGGTAAGGCCATCGTCAGCGAGCACCTCCGACCAGACCGCGTTGTAGTCCGCGATCAGCTGCGTGTCGCCCGCAACCTCGGCGCCGGGGCTGAGAGGTGCGTAGCCACCGTTCGACAAGACATCCGCCGCCTCAGGGCCCGTCATGAAGTCGAGGAAGTTGGCCGCGACATCCGGGTACTCCGTCTGTGCAGAGATGGTGAAGGGGGATGTGGTCGCACCCGTTGCACGAGCTGGAGCATCCGCGGTGGTACCGGGGAACGCCGTGAAGCCCACGTTGTCACCCATCTGGTCCTGCATAGTAGCGAGGGCCCAGTTGCCGGTGACGAAGAAGGCCGAGTCGCCGGCAGCGAAACGAGCGATCGCATCGTCGAAGCTCAGACCGTTGGCCGCGGGATCGATCAGGCCGCTGTCGGCCCAGCGCTCGAGATGCTCGGTGGCGGCTACGAAGCCTTCGTCGGTGAAGTCAGCGCCCTCATTTCCGAAGATCCACGCGAGCATGTCCCGGTTATCCACGTATTGCGAGATGAGGATGGACAGGGTGTGGTTCGCGGGCCAGGCATCTGCGTTGCCGAGACCCATTGGAATGTACCCGCCCGCCTTCGCGGTCTCCAACGCGGCGTCGAAGTCGGCGAGCGACTCGAAGTTCGGGTCGATCCCGAGCTCTTCCATCGCAGCACGGTTGTAGAAGACACCGACCATGTTGCCGCCGAGGGCAAGGCCGTAAAGGTCCCCCGTGCCGAACTTTGAGCCATCACTTTCGAAACGAGCTTGGTCAAGCAGGCCTGGCCCGAAGCGGTCGGCCCAGCCGTAGAGCTCTGCATAGTCGTCCAGCGGGCGCAAAAGGCCGCCCTCGACGAGTGGGCCCATCATCGTGAAGGCCTGCCCCGCCTGCGCGATGTCGGGTGCGTCGGCGTCGGACATCTGCAACTTGATGCGCTGACCGTAGTCGTTGAACGACGCAAAGCTCACATCGATCGACACGTTCGGGTGCTTTTCTTCGTAGGCGGCGATGAGAGCCTCGATCGCCTCTCCGTTGCCGCCGGTCTCCCAGTGCGCCAACGTGAGGTTGATCTCCTCGTCGGTAGGCACTACCTTGCTAATCTCGCCGCCGGCGTTGGAGTCGATGTTCTGGCCCCCGGGCGCGCAGGCCGTGACGGCCAGCATCGAGACCACGGTGGCCCCGACAAGTCCGCTGCGGACGAAAGTGCGGAGCTGGGTGCGGCTCCGCCGGAATGTGATGTTCTCGGTCACGTTGTCTCCTTCGACAAGTTGATCCACTCTGACTGGACTGTCCGGTATGACCAGACTAGAGACCAGTCCCCGTCTGCGTCAATACTGGTAATACCAGTAATTCCAATTTCCGACCTCGCGTGGTGCGCGGGGCCCCCTTCCGGATCATGCGCCGACGGGCACCGGCGTAGGCTGGAGCCCTGCCGGCGGCGTGCGCCGAGCATCCGACCGCCCTCATTGAAGGCACTGTGCCCAGCCCCACCGCGTCAGCGTTTCCGCCCACCGAGCCGATTCCGGTGCACCGTGGAACGCCGAGCCTGCGCGATTCGTTCTCGTCGCTGCAGGTGCGCAACTATCGCCGGTTTCAAGCCTCGCAGCTGCTTGCCCACACAGCGTGGTGGATGCAGCGCATCGCCACCGACTGGCTCGTGCTCGAGATCACCGGAAACATCGCCGCCGTCGGGCTGACGATCTTCTTGCAGTGGGGGCCGATGCTGCTGCTCGGCCCCTATGGAGCCGTCATCGCCGACCGCTTCTCGAAGCGCACACTGCTCATGGGGGTGTATGCGATCTTCGGCGTGCTCAGCGCGCTACTCGCCACGCTTGCGCTGACGGGCGTGGTCGAGTTGTGGCACGTGTATCTGATCTCGGTGGTGATCGGTCTGGTCTTCGTTGTCGAAAGCCCCGCACGCGTCGTGCTGGTGAGCGAAATGGTCGAGCCGCGCCTGCTGCAAAACGCGATCAGCCTCAACGCCTCGGCGTTTCACTTTGGTGGATTCATCGGGCCCGCCGTCGCCGGCGTCATCATCGCCGTCGCAGGGTCGGGGTGGGCAATCGGCGTGAATGCGCTCGCGGCACTCGTCGTGGTTGCCACTCTCGCGACGTTGCGCAAAGACGAACTGCGCACTGTTCCCGTGCAACCGCGGCAAAGCGGACAGATTCGTGCGGCACTGCGCTATGCCCGGTCGAAGCCGACGATCTTCTGGCCCATGATCATGCTCATGTTCGTCGCCGTCTTCGGCATGTCGCTGCCCGTCATTCTCACCGGCATGGCGAACGAGGTCTACGAGACAGGGTCGACCGGCTATGGGTTGTACAGCTCACTCGTTGCCATCGGAGCGCTGACCGGCGCCCTTCTCTCGACCCGTCTGCGCACGCTGAGACTCCGCACCATCATCACCGCAGTGCTCATCTACGGAACACTGCAGGCGCTCGCTGGCCTCGCCCCCTGGTACGCGGCGTTCCTCGCGCTACTGGTCGGTGTGGGCATCGCCCGGCTTGTCTACGCGATCATGGCCGACTCGCTCGTGCAACTCAGTTGCAACCCCGGCATTCGCGGGCGCGTCATGTCGTTCTACGTCATCATCATGGTCGGCGGACAGGCCTTGGGTGGGCCACTGATGGGTGGACTCGCTGAACTGCTCGGCCCCCAGACAGCGCTCGTGATCTCGGGCGCCGTGCCCGCCCTCGCTGCCATCGTCATTGGTGTTCTCATCGCGCGCTCAGGCTCGCTGCGCTTGCAGGTTCGACTCAAGCGCGGCGAGTCAATTGTGTCGATCGTCGCTCGGTCGCAGATCACGCCCGCCGAGCGCTAGCGGGTGTCGGTAGGGTCGTCACCATGATCCGCACGCTCGCAGCCGATCGACTCACCACCCCCCTCGCCGACCACGGCGAGGGCCCGGTCTGGTTCGCCGATGCCGGGCAGCTTCGCTTCGTCGATATGCTCGCCGGCGACATCGTCACGATCGACGCCGACGGCGCACTCGTTGAGCGCCAGTCGGTCGGCACGGTCGCCGCCGCCTTCCGCCCGCGCGACGCAGGCGGGCTCGTCATCGCGGTCGAGCGCGGCTTCGCCCTGCTCTCGAGCGACGGCGAGCTCACGGCCTTGGCCGAGGTGTGGAGCGACCCGACCGTGGGCATGAACGATGGTGCATGCGACACCCAGGGTCGGTTCTTGTGCGGCTCCATGGCCTATGACGCCGCCGCCGGGCGGGGCTCCCTTCACCGCCTCGAGCTCGACGGGTCAACGACCACGGTGCTCGACGGTGTGACCATCTCGAACGGCCTCGCGTTCAGCCCCGACGGCTCGAGCGCCGTGTTCATTGACTCGATGACGCAGCAGGTGCGCCGATACCGCCTCCCCGCCGACGATGGCCGGTGGCTCGACTACGACGTCGTCGTCGATATCGACCCCGCGGTCGGCACCCCCGACGGCTTGTGCGTCGATGCCGAGGGCGGCATCTGGGTGGCGCTCTGGAACGGCTCAGCCGTGCACCGATACTCGGCAACGGGCGAGCTCACCGACGCCGTAGCGTTGCCGGTGCCGCAAGTGACGGCGTGCGCGCTCGGCGGCCCGGACGGGCGCACGCTTTTCATCACGACCTCGGCGCTCGGCGTCGACCGGGGCGCGCAGCCCGCGGCCGGGGCCGTGTTCACTGCCCGCGTTACCGTTGCCGGGGCGCCGGTGTTGACGTCACGCAACTGACGCGCACACCCGCGAATCGTTCCAGCGCCGTGAACGCCGCGTCGCCCTCACCCTCGGTTGACCACTCAATGTCGGGTTCTCCGTCGAACTGCCACTCGGGCCACTCGTCGAGCAGCACGGTGAGAAAGGCCTTTGCCTCGTACTCGGTGATGTTCATGCCCATGCAGGAGTGGCGCCCGAAGCCGAAAGCGAGGTGTGGCTTGCGATCGCGCCGAATGTCGAGCACGTCGGCATCGGGCCAGATCGAGCGGTCGTGGTTCGCCGACAGGTAGTTCAGCAGCACGTAGCGCCGCGGGTCGCGCTCGGCGATCGGTGTCTCTCGGTCGGCAGCACGCACGCGCTCGATCTTGGGCAGCGGGGTCAAGAAGCGCACAAGCTCGGCGACCGTGGCGGCGAAGGCTGTGCGGTTGTCGGTGAGGTGCTGCCGGTCATCCGGATTCGCGATGAGGTGCCACGTGAGGCCCGTGATGAGCTTGATGACCGTGTCGCGCCCGCCGGCGAGCAAGACGTTGGCAATGCCAAACATCTCGTCGGGCGAGAGGCGTTCGCCGTCGATCTCGAGCCCGGCGATCCAGTCCCAGACGTCGGTCATCGCCGGGTCGGCCCCCGGGGCCGGAGTCGCCGCGTCGAACACGCGCTCGAGGTACTGCTGCAGCACGTCGCCGCTGCGCAAACTCGGCCCGGTGAACGAGCGCTCGCGCGCGGCACGGCGTGACTCGGGCGTGACGAGACCCTGGCGGTGTGCATCCGCTGTCCAGACGTCGGGGCCCCACGAGATCCACTCGTCGAGGTCGTGCGGCCGGTTGTAGATGACCGTGAGGCACCCCATGACGTAGGGCAACGCGAGGTCGGTCGTGAGGTCACCCCCGCCGCGCGCCGTGATGCCCTGAATGAGCTCGCGGGCAATGCGCTCGAACTGCGGCGCCTTCGGCTCGATGTTCTGGCTGAGGAAAAGCGGGTTCACCGCGTCGCGAAAGCGCGTGTGCCGCGGAGGGTCGTACTCGAGGGGCACTTGCTTGTAGACGCGCGTATCGCGGTCACCGATGAGATCGCTCGAGTACGCCTCGAAGTCTTTTGCGGCAGCACGCACTGCTTGGTATCCGCGAATCTCTTCGCGTTCGTGGGGTTCTCGCACCGAGGGCCTCCGATCGTCGCCAGATCAAGCCAACTACGCCAACGACGCTAGCCGACTGTGCGCGCACGATCGGTCCGGTTGACGTCCGCCAAACTTGTCAGATAGGTTGACGACATGGTTGCCCCGGCTGCTCCGCGCGACAAAGCCGTCGCTCCGCTCGACCACGTGCTCGAAGAACTCGACCGGCTCATCATTGATGAGCTCGCTCCCGGTGCGAAGTTGCCGGCCGAGGGCGCGCTCGCCACACGTTTCGGTGTGAGCCGACTCACGATTCGTGAGGCGCTCAAGGTGCTTGCGGGGCAAGACCTCGTTGAAATGCGCGCCGGCGCTCGCGCCACGGTGAAGGCTCCGTCGAGCCGAGCGCTCTCGCGCCACCTCGATGTGTTCATTCGCCGCGACCCGCACACCGTGCTCGAACTCACCGAGGTGCGGCACGCCCTCGAAGTGCAGGCAGCAGGGCTGGCGGCACAGCGCGCGCGCCGCGAAACCCTCGACTCGCTCGTTAGCGCAGTGCGCCGCATGCAGGTCGCCGCGGCCAACTTCACCGCCGGCACCGGTGACGAGCAGGCCTACCACGAGGCGGATCTTGCCTTTCATGAGGCGCTCGCCGTCGCGAGTGGCAACCGGATGCTCGCGGTCATGCTCACGAGCCTCGAAGACGCCATGCGCGCAAGCTTCGAGCACAGCTTCCGCGGGCAGTTCGCCAATGGCAGCACCCTGGCCGATCGGCTCGGACTCCACGAGCACGTTGCCGAGCTGGTGGCAGCCGGCGACGACCGCGGTGCAACGGCGGCCATGACCACCTTGCTCGCGGTGTCGGAGCGGGATATCCGCGCATCGCTGAGCACGAGCATCCACCCGAATCGCGTCGACAACGGCGCGGCAGAGTCAGGAGACAGCACCCCATGAAACTCTTGCGCGTCGGCGACCCCGGGGCCGAGCGTCCCGCCGCCCTCACCGACGGCGGCGACATCGTCGACCTGTCGAGCGTCATCGACGACCTCACCCCCGAAGCCCTGTCCCCCGACTCGCTCGGCCGCATCAGAGCAGCCGTTGCGGCCGGGGAGCTGCCGGTGGTGGCCGCCGACACGCGCGTCGGGCCACCGCTTGCGCGCATCGGCAAGATCGTCTGCGTCGGGCTCAACTATCGCGAACACGCCGCCGAGGCGGGACTGCCGATTCCCGACGAGCCGATTCTGTTCATGAAGGCTCCCGACACGGTCGTCGGCGCGCATGACGAGGTGCGGGTTCCGCGCGCGAGCGTCAAGACCGACTACGAGGTTGAGCTGGCCGTCGTGATCGGTCGCACTGCTCGCTACCTCAACCCCGACGACAACCCGCTCGACTATGTGGCCGGCTACGCCGTGAGCAACGACGTCTCGGAGCGCGAGTTTCAGATGGAGCGCGGCGGCCAGTGGGACAAGGGCAAGAACTGCGAGACTTTCAACCCGATCGGCCCCTGGCTCGTGACGGCCGACGAGGTGGGCGACCCGCAAGCACTTAACCTCGGCTCGCGCGTCAACGGCGAGACGCGGCAGAACTCGACGACTGCCGACATGATCTTCCCCGTCGCCGAGCTCGTGCGATACATCAGTCAGTTCATGACCCTGTACCCCGGCGACGTCATCAACACGGGCACGCCGCAGGGCGTCGGTGCAGGCTTCACTCCACCCAAGTTTGTGCACGCGGGCGATGTCGTCGAGGTGTTTATCGACCGGCTGGGCGCGCAACGTCAGGTCTTCGTCGACGGGGCGCCCTCATGACGGATGCTCCGCAGACCCTCATCGTCGTCGGCGCCGGCTCGGGCATCGGTGCCGGAGTCGCCCGACTGCTCGCCCCCCGGGGCTGGGCGGTCGCGTGCCTCGACCGCGACGGTGACTCGGCCACGGCCGTCGCCGACTCGATCGTCGCCGCGGGCGGCACCGCGACGGGCATCGCCGCCGACGTCACCGATGCCGCGAGCATCGAGGCCGCCTTCGACGCTGTCGAGTCGCGCTTCGGGCAACTGCACGCTGTCATCAACACCGCGGGCATTCAAGGCCCGCTCGGTGTGCGCAGTCACGAAGTGACGCTCGACGACGTCGACCGGGTCTACGCCGTCAACCTGCGGGGCGCTCTCGCCGTGAGCCAAGCTGCCATTCGGCGCATGCTGCCCCACAGCTATGGGCGCATCGCGCATGTGGCCTCGATCGCCGGCAAAGAGGGCAACCCCGGCATGATCGCCTACTCGACCACCAAGGCCGGGCTCATTGGCATGGTCAAGGCGCAGGGCAAGGAGTACGCGAAAGACGGAATCACGATCAACGCCCTCGCCCCCGCCGTGATTCAGACGCCGTTTCTCGACACGCAGCCCGCCGAGGTCATCTCGTACATGACCGAGAAGATTCCGATGGGACGCACCGGCACGGTCGACGAGGTCGCCGAAATGCTGGGGTGGATGATCTCACCGGCGTGCAGCTTCACCACCGGGTTTGCCTTCGACCTGTCAGGCGGCCGTGCCACCTACTGAGCCGTCGAGCAGCGCGCACGAAGGTGCAGCGCCGGCGGAGCTCCTGACCCCCAGCAGTGTGCTGCCCTACCTCGCCGCACGCGGAATCGTGGGGCCGGCCGCGACCGCCGCCGAACTGAGTGGAGGCGTGAGCAATGTGGTGTTGCGCATCCGTGACGGCAATATCGATCTAGTCGTGAAGCAGTCGTTGCCTCGCTTGCGCGTGGCCGAAGAGTGGCTTGCCCCGCAAGAGCGCACGATCACCGAAGCCGAAGCCATGGTGCTCGCGGCGACGGTGATCGACGACGGGGTTCCGGCGATCGTGCTGAGCGACGATGCAGCATTCGTGCTCGCCATGCACGCCGCGCCCGCCGATTGGAGCGACTGGAAGACCCAGCTCATGGCGGGCACCGTGAGTGATCGCGTTGCCGCGCGCATCGGCACGATCACGGGTGCCGTGCACCGTGCAACGCTCGACGCATCAACACTCAGCCCGCTGTTGCGCGAGACCGAGCCGTTCGAGCAGCTGCGCCTGCGGCCGTACTACGAGCACACCGCGCGCATGAAGCCCGAGTGGGCCGGGGTGCTCACTGAGCTCGCCGACGAGCTGCGCGCAAACCGGCGTTGCCTCGTGCACGGAGACCTCTCGCCCAAGAACATCCTCGCGCCGACCGACCCGCGCAGCGATCGAGCGTGGGTCATCGACTTCGAGGTGGCGCACCGCGGTGACCCGCGGTTTGACCTCGCCTTCTTGCTCACGCACCTGACGATGAAGGCGGTGCACCTGCCGGTGCACGCGGGCGCGCTCGACCTCGCGGCGCGATCGTTCATCGACGCCTACGCCGCATCGGCCGGGCCTGACCTCCTCCCCGATGTCGCCGGGACGATGCGGCACGTTGGTGCGCTGCTGCTCGCTCGCGTGTACGGCAAATCACCCGCCGAATACCTCACCCCTGACGGCCGCGCTCATGTCGAGCGACTGGCCGCCCCCGCGCTCGAGGGTCGCATCGCGAGCCTCGACGATCTCTTCCGCACTCGAGAGGACACCCGTTCATGACCTTGTCAGCCATTCGCGATGTTCACGCGTGGGAAGCCCTCGACTCGCGCGGCAAGCCGACCGTCGCCGCCGTGGTCGAGTTGGCCGATGGCGCGCGCGGGCGAGCCGTGGTGCCCTCGGGCGCATCCACGGGCGGCCACGAAGCCGTCGAACGGCGCGACGGGGGCGATCGCTACGGTGGCCATGGCGTGCTCGGCGCGGTCGCGTCGGCAAACGGAGAACTGCGCGATCGCATCATCGGCCTCGATGCCACGGATCAATCGGCGGTGGATTCCGCTCTCGAGTCGTGCGACCCCCGACCTGATCTCGGCACGGTCGGCGCCAACGCCGTGCTGGCTCTCTCGCTCGCCACGCTGGTCGCGGCAGCGGACTCGACCGCGCGCCCGCTGTGGCAACAGCTCGACTCCGGCGCCGAGCCACTGATTCCAATGCCCATGGTCAACATCGTGTCGGGCGGTGCCCACGCGCGTGGTCTGCTCGATATTCAAGACGTGCTCGTCGTGCCCGAAGGGGCCACGTCGTTCGCACAAGCGATCGAGTGGGTGGCACGCGTGCGCCAAGCTACCGCCGATTTGCTCGACGAACGCGGCGGCTCCTCGGCTCTCGTTGCCGACGAAGGCGGGCTCGCGGGCTCGCTCGGCAGCAACGAGGCCGGCCTCGCGCTCGTGACCGACGGCATCGCCCGCTCTGGCCTCAGACCGGGCGTCGATGTGAGCCTCGCGCTCGACCTCGCGGCCAATCAGTTGTGGACAGGCGAGCGTTACGCCTTGCGCGTCGAGCAGAGAGAGCTGACCGCTGACGATTGGCTCGCGGTGGTGGCCGGTTGGTGCGAGAGGTTTCCGATCAGCTCGATTGAAGACGCCCTGTTTGAAGACGACTGGGCGGGCTGGGCGAGCGCGTCGACCTCGATCGGGGTCGGGCGGCAATTGCTCGGCGACGACCTCTTTGCCACCAACGACGCACGCGTGGAGCGCGGGGTCGCCGAGGGTGTCGCCAACGCCGTGCTCGTCAAGCCCAACCAGGCAGGGTCTGTCTCGCGCGCGGCTGCCGTGGTGCGTCGCGCTGACGCGGCCGGCTACGGCACGGTTGTGAGCGCCCGATCGGGCGACACCGAAGACACCTGGCTCGCCGACCTCGCCATCGGCTGGCGAGCGCGGCAGATCAAGGTCGGGTCAACAATGCGGTCAGAACGCACCGCGAAGTGGAATCGCGTGCTCGAGATCGAGTCACGCGCAGCCGGGCGAAGCGTCTTCGCCGGGCGTGACGCGCTCGCTGAGCGCAGTTAGGGTCGCAGCCATGGTCACCACGACACCCGCACACCAGCTCACCGCACCCCTCGCCGACCACGGCGAAGGCCCGGTCTGGTTCGCCGATGCCGGGCAGCTGCGTTTCGTCGACATGCTTGCGGGCGACATCGTCACGATTGACGCCGACGGCGCGCTCGTCGAGCGCCGGTCGGTCGGCACGGTCGCCGCCGCCTTCCGCCCGCGCGACGCAGGCGGGCTCGTCATCGCCGTCGAGCGCGGCTTCGCCCTGCTCTCGGGCGAGGGCGAGCTCACGACCTTGCCCGAGGTGTGGAGTGACCCGACTGTGCGCATGAACGATGGTGCATGCGACACCCAGGGTCGGTTCTTGTGCGGCTCCATGGCCTAGGACGCCGCCGCCGGGCGGGGCTCCCTTCACCGCCTCGAGCTCGACGGGTCAACGACGACGGTGCTCGACGGCCTCACCATCTCGAATGGCCTCGCATTCAGCCCTGACGGCTTGAGCGCGGTGTTCGTCGACTCGATGACGCAGCAGGTGCGCCGTTACCACCTCCCGGCCGACGATGGCCGGTGGCTCGACTACGACGTCGTCGTCGATATTGACCCCGCGGTCGGCACCCCCGACGGCTTGTGCGTCGATGCTGAGGGCGGCATCTGGGTGGCGCTGTGGAATGGCTCAGCCGTGCACCGCTACGCGGCGACGGGCGAGCTCACTGACGTCGTCGCGTTGCCCGTGCCGCAAGTGACGGCGTGCGCGCTCGGCGGCAGCGACGGTCGCACGCTCTTCATCACAACCTCGGCGCTCGGCGTCGACCGAGCCGCTCAGCCCACGGCCGGGGCCGTGTTCACTGCCCGCGTTACCGTTGCCGGGGCACCGGTGTTGACGTCACGCTTCTGAGCGCACGAGGTCGGCGTCAAGCCGTGACGACCGGATGAGCGAGGTGAGTCGCTGGTGGTACTCCACGTCACGCCAGTTGCCCACGAACTGGGGCGCACAGAAGTTGGAGGTGGCAACACCCAGCCACCGGCCGCTCGAGACCGCATACTCGACCGCCCGCGCATTGAGGTCCATGACCCAGCCCCAGTCGAGCCCCGGCCAGTCTTTGTAGTCGACGATCGACCAGCACTCGGTCGTCACGAGCGCCTTGCGGGTCGCGCGTGACCAGTCGGCCATGCGGTCGATCTCGGCCATCAGCAGGCCGTCGTAGCGCTCTTGGTCGGCAAAGTAGACCTCGGCTCCCCGCTTGACGATGTTGTCGTAGCCCGTCGAGGTGAACTGCTCGAAGTTGTAACCCACACGGTCGTAGTAGTCAGACCCCGTGCATCCCGACATCCACACGTGCGGTTCGATGAAGTCGAGGCTCGTGATGTTCTGCTGCCGCCACGTGTCGAGCTGCATCGCGAACGAAAAGGTGTATTCGAACTCAGGGCGGTGGGCCTTCATGGCCCCGATTGTTTCGTCGAACCACCGAGTCACTTCCGGGTGCGATCGATCGTAGCCGAGGCCTTGTGCGACGCCATAGAGAAACGGCGCCCAGTACGGCATCGGAAACTCGTTGCAGAGGTCGACGTAGAGCACGTTGTCGAGCACCCCTTCTGCGTCGAGCAGGTCGAGCGTGGTGAGCCACACATCGGCCAGCTTCTGTGGTGTGGTGAGCTTCATGCGCTGCGCGGTGCTGTCGTGGCGAAACCACGACGACAGTGCCACCGAGATGTTGCGGTCGCGAGCCGTGGCGATGAACTCCGCCAGCTCGGGCAGCACTCGCACCGAGATCGCCGACTGCGCGCCCCACGACTGTTGGTTCCACTGGGGCGTGAGATCCCAGGTCTCGGTGGCGCCAGCAGCGACGAGGTGAGGGTACGCGTCGATGCGCACCGCGTTGTAGCCACGTTCGGCCAGCTCGTCGAGAGCCTGTCCCCAGTCTTCGAAGCCCGCACCCGGCCATCGTCGTTCGAGCCACGAGAAGTCCCACATCGTGATCGCGAACGGCTCGTTGCGCGACATGTGCGCCATGTTGGCCACCTTTCATATGTCTTCGTAAATACTAAAATAGGAGTATATAGTTGAACGGGCCGCGATGGCCCCCGTGCACTGATGCGCGGTCGAAAAAGATCGGAAGCCCCCATGATCGCCAGCGTTGAGGTCGTTGTCTCGCGGCCCGGGCGCAACTTCGTCACCGTCATAATCACGACCGACGACGGCATCGTGGGTCTGGGCGATGGCACCTTGAACGGCCGAGAGCTCTCAGTGGTGAGCTACTTGCGCGACCACGTGGCTCCGCTCCTCGTCGGTCGTGATGAGCACGCAATTGAGGACACCTGGCAATACCTCTACCGAGGCGGGTACTGGCGGTGCGGTGCCGTCTCGATGGCCGCCATCTCGTCGATCGACATCGCCCTGTGGGACATCAAGGCGAAACGGGCCGGGATGCCCCTCTACCAATTGCTCGGAGGCGCTAGCCGCACCTCCATTCGTGCCTACGGCCACGCAACAGGCCGCACGACTGCGCAGCTCATCGACTCGGTTCGCGAACGACTCGCTCAGGGATTCACGGCCGTGCGACTGCAGACCGGCGTGCCCGGCCTGCCCACCTCCTATGGCACTGGGTCTTCCGATTCGCGCGGGCCGTACGAGCCGGCGCAAGGCGGAACCCGACCCGCTGAAGAGTCGTGGAACACGGCCGCCTACCTTCGTCACATGCCGTCGGTCTTCGAGGCCGTGCGCTCTGAGTTCGGTGACGAGCTCGACCTGCTGCACGACGCACACAATCGACTGACGCCGACCGAAGCGGGCAGACTGGGCCGCGACCTCGAACCGTATCGGCCGTTCTGGCTGGAAGACGTCACCCCGGTCGAGCACCCTGAGTCACTGCGCCTTGTTCGTCACGCCACGACCGTGCCCCTCGCGATCGGCGAGACCTTCACGTCGATCCATGACGCCCACCTGCTCATGCGCGAGCAACTCATCGACTACGTGCGGTGTGCGGTGTCGCATGCCGGCGGCATTACCGGGGTGCGCCGCATCTTCGACCTCGCCGCGCTCTACCAGGTGAAGTCGGCGGTTCATGGCCCCTCTGACATCTCCCCCATCGGCCTCTCGGCGGCGCTGCACCTCGACCTCGCGATCAACAACTTCGGCATTCAAGAGTTCATGCAGTACCCCGCCGAGGTGAACGACGTCTTCGACATCGGCTACACCTTCGCCGACGGCGTCTTCCGCCTCAGTGACCGGCCCGGTCTCGGCGTTGGGTTCGACGTCGCGGCAGCGAAAGCACGTCCCTACGAGCAGGCATACTTGCCGATCAATCGGCTCACCGACGGCACGATGCACGACTGGTAGTTCTGAACCACCCCTTTTCCCACCGATTTGGAGCACTGCATGACCGCGTCACCCGTCTCGACTCCCGCACACCTGCCCCGCCGGCTGACCACGACGCTCTGGGATTTCAGTTGGTACACCCAGACCGCGCCCGGCGAGCCCTATCACGACCTCGATCAGGTTTTCGCCGAGTCGGTTGAGCGCGGTTACAACACCATTCGCATCTGCGCCGCGCCGATTCTGCTCTTCGGCGAGCACGATCTAAAGACTGACGCCTTGCGATTCGGCAACCTCGGTGGGGAGGTCGGTCAGAAGACGCGCTGGTACGACGCCGCCGGCGGCCAGGTCATCGACCTCAAGGCGCGATTCCTCGAACTGTTCGAGAAGGCTCGTGAGCACGACGTGTACGTCATCGTCTCGTCGTGGGAGTTTCAGCAGAGCTCGGCATTCCTCGAAACCCGCGAGTGGTTCGACATGCTCGACGCAATCGAACCCGGCACGCGGCTGGCGGCGCTGGCGCGTGCGCAGTCGCGACTGATCTCCTTCCTGAAAGAGCACGGACTCGACGACCGGATTGCCTACGTCGAACTGCACAACGAGCTCGACCTCTCGCTCTTCGGCACGAAGGGCTTCTGGAAGCGGGACGACTTCTGGGCCATGAAGCCGGTGACCGCCGACGCCCTGCGCATTCTCGAGGCGGAGCATCCCGATATCTTGCGCACTGTCTGTTACGGCGTGCCGCCCTACCTCGACATGGAGTCGATTCCGGAGAACGTGCAGGTGGCCCACCAGCACGTGTACGCCTACGGCGTTCTTCGCGAGCTCGTCGACTGGTCGCAGCTGTACGGAGCCGACAACTATCCCACGGACGAACTTCGCAGCCTGCTGTTGCCCGATGCCCCCGAACTCGCCGACTACGGCAATGAGATCGAGCCCTGGCGACTGCAGGCGACCATCATCCGTCGTGAGCAGCTCTACGCCTACGACTGGGCTGACCCGATCAAGTGGGATCGCTGGCTTTACCGCAACTACGCCCGCCACGAGCTCGCCATGCAGCAGGCGATCGACAACCGCCTGCGCGGCATCGCGTACTGGGCCGAGCGCCACGGGGTTCCGGTTGTGATCGGGGAAGGCTGGATCGGTTACACCCCGCTCGACTGTGACTTCGAAGACGGGCCGATCGGTCAGGAGATCGCAACAGCGGCCGTCCGCAAGTGCATCGAGCTCGGCTTCTGGGGCACTCTTACTGGCTCGAATCGCGCGCCGGTGCACCCCGCGTGGGCTGACGTCGAGTTCCAGCGCCGACTGAACGACGAGTTCCTGGCGAGCGCCGACTAGATAGCCACGCCGATCGGCGCCGACCGCTACAAGCGCAGGTCGTCGTCGATCGGCGAGTTCTTGATGAGAGTCGTGAGGCGTTGGTGCCACTCGACGTCGCGCCACATGCCCACGAACTGGGGCGCGCAGAAGTTGCTCGTGGCCATGCCGATCCACCGGCCCGTTCCCGCAGCCCGCACGAGACCGAGCTCGGTGAGGTCCTTGATCCAACCCCAGTCGAGGCCCGGCCAGTCTTTGTAGTCGACGAGACTCCAGCACTCGGTCGTGATGAGTCCGAGCCCCGATGCACGCGACCAGTCGGCCATCTGGTCGATTTCGGCGAACAGTGCGGCGTCGTACTTCGGGCGGTTCTCGCGGTACTCGCGCTCGGCGTTGAGCACGATGTTGTCGAAGCCCACGGGGTCGAAGCGCTCGAAGTGGTACCCGATCTTCTCCTGGAAGTCACTGGTCTCGGGGTGCGCCATCCAGACGTGCGGCTCGAGCAGGTCGTACTCAGACACATCTTGCTCGGGCCAGTTGTCGTACTCGCGACTGAATGAGTAGGTGTAGTCGAGCTGCGGATAGGCAGCCCGAACCTCCCGGATCGACTCGTTCATCCAGGTGCGCAGGGCGGGCTCGGTGCGGCTGAGCATGGAGTCGGTATCGGGGTTTTCGTAGAGGTATGACGACCACGGGTTGCCCGGAAACTCGTTGCAGAGGTCGACGAAGATGATGGCATCGAGCAGACCGGCCCGCTCGATGTGCCCGAGGGTGTCGATCCAGATCTGCGCCTGGTCGTGCGGGGTACGGATGCTCATCTGAACGTTGTCCGCGTCTTCCCGATACCAGCTCGACAGCGCGATGCCGAGCCCGCGCGAATGCGCAGCGGCGATGAACTCGATCAGGTCAGGCATGACCGTGACCCATGCGCGCGACTGGGCGCCCCAGCTGGTCTGGTTCCACGCCGGCGCGAGTTCCCACGTGCGATTCGGATCGTGTGAGACGAGGTGCGGGTACGCGTCGATGCGGATCGAGTCGTACCCGCGCTCGACGAGCTCGTCGAGCGCGAGGCCCCAGTCTTCGTAGCCAGCGCCGGGCCAGCGACGTTCGAGCCAGGAGAAGTCCCACATAGTGATGGCGAGAGGGCGGTCGTAACGGCGATTCATGAGGGTAGGTGCTCGCTTTCACGTGAGGGGTCGGGGGCACAGTCGATGAGGAGCTTGATCACGCCGTTGTTGGGCGACGCGAGGAGGGCGAAGGCCTCGGCGACATCGGCCAAGGAGAAGACTCGCGAGACGAGTGAGGCGGTGTCGACTGCGCCCGAGGCAATCAAGTCGACAGCCTCGGTCACGTCGGTGTTCCACATGTGGGCAGCCGAACCGCGTACGGTCTTCTCGCCGATGACGAGCGACAATGTGTCGATCGGTTCGGGCTCGGGGAGAACTCCGAGCACAAACAGGGTTCCGCCGGGAGCCGTGAGGGCCAGCGACTCCGCGACCATCCCGGGGCGCCCTGAGCACTCGATCACGACACCGGCGCCGGGCTCGTCGACCGCCCTAGCCACGGCTGCGGCACGCTCATGCGCCGAGTCTGCCCACACCGTGTCGACCCCCCAGCTCGCGAGCAACGCACGGCGCTCGGGGCTCGGCTCGATGACAAGAGTGCGTCGCGCCCCGCGCACGCGAGCGAGTTGCGCAACGAGCATCCCGATCGTGCCGCCGCCGACGATGACGACGTCACTCCTGTCGAGAGGGCCAGCTTTGGCGAGCACGCGCACTGCCACAGCGAGAGGCTCGGCGAGCGCCGCCGCACGCACCGGCACCGAGTCAGGCACGACGACGAGTCGACGGGCCCGGGCAACGAGAAACTCAGTAAGGCCTCCGTCGATGTGCTGACCGGTCACGACGAGCTGAGCGCACAGCCCCTCTTCGCCGCGCGAGCACCACATGCACGACCCGCACCCCGTTACGACATCGACGATGACGACGGAACCAACCGGTGGCCCTGATCCATCACGAGCCGGTTGCTCGACGACGCCGATGATTTCGTGGCCCAGTACCCGAGGTGGCACTGCGACGATGGGGCCTTCGAGGTACTCCTCGAGGTCACTGCCGCAGAGTCCGCAGTAGCTCACGCGAATCAGTGCTTCGTCGTCTCCCGGTGTCGGAACGAGGCGGTCTTCAATGATCACGCGTCGGCGCTCGCGCCACACCGCCGACTTCATCGGGCCGTCCCTTCTCGGGTGGGTTCTGACGGCACCCCCGCCGCGTCGGCCGCATGGCCGGTGTTATCATATTATCAGCCTTGACACTCGCCCTGCCGAAGCACCGTGTCGGGCGCTGAGACGAGAAGGAGCTGCTCATGGCCGACGAGATCAGCGTTACCGACCCGCGCACCGGAGAAGAAATCGGTCGCATTCCTGCCGGAGATGTCGAGTCAACCCGCGGTGCCGTCGATCAAGCCGAGTCAGCCCGCGCAGCGTGGGCCGCTCTCGAGCAGCCCGAACGTTCTCGGCTGCTCCACGCGGTCGCCGATGCCCTGCAGGCCGACCTCGATGAGCTCGCGCGCGTGGAGTCGTCAGAAACAGGCCAGGCCATCGACTTTGTCACCGGCGCGGTCTCGGCAGCGATCGACAACTGGCGGCACTTCGCCGACGCGGCGACCGAGGACTACCTATTCGAACCGCTGCCCGAGGGCGGTGCGATTCATCGCCGCCCGCTCGGCGTGACGGCGCTCATCGTTCCGTGGAACTTTCCGCTGCTCATCGCCTTCCGCTTCTTGCCCGGCATGCTTGCGGTGGGCAATACCGTCGTCTGGAAGCCGTCTGAGCGCACTCCCCTCTCAGCAGTCAGAGCAATGGAGTCAATCTCTCGAGTGCTTCCCGACGGCGTCGTGACCCTGCTGCTCGGAGACGGCCGCGCCGGCGGACCCCTCGTCGAAGACCCCCGTGTGCGCCTCGTTGCCCTCACCGGATCGACCGGCACCGGCCGGTTCGTTGCCGAAGCAAGCGGGCGCCTCTTGCGACCCGTTCTTCTCGAACTCGGCGGCAAAGACGCCGTGATCGTCGACGAAGGAGTCGACGTGGAGTGGGCAGCCAGGCTCGTGGCCGACGGGTGCTTCACCAATACCGGACAGATCTGCACGTCGATGGAACGCATCTATGTGCATCGCGCGGTCGCCGACGACTTCACACGTGCCCTTGTCGCGTACACGCAGACGGCGTGGCAACCGGCAACCGCCGGCGGTTCTCTGGGGCCGCTGATCGACGACACCCAGAAGTCGACCGTGGAACGTCATGTCGCCGATGCCGTGGACAAGGGTGCCCGCGTGCTCACCGGAGGCGACTCCACCGGCATGCCGGGCTCATTTTACCCAGCCACGGTGCTGACCGATGTCTCCCACGACATGCTCGTGATGACGGCCGAGACCTTTGGCCCGATCGCCCCCATCATGGTCGTCGATTCGATGGCCGAAGCGTTCGAGCTCGCGGCCGACTCCGAATACGGGCTCTCAGCGTCGGTGCTCAGCCCCCACAGCGAAACCCTCGAAGCAGCGCGAGCCCTCGACGTCGGAACCCTCTGGAACAACACGTGGCACGCCTACGCCGACGGTGCCTTGCACCAGCCGGGCGGGTCGAGTGGCACCGGCGCCATCGGTTGGCGAGGACGGCAGTTTCTTGACACGGTCTCGGCACCCCAGTTCGTCAGCACCCCGTCATGACGAATCCGGCGGTGGACAGCCGGCCCCTCCCGCGACTCTCGATCGATGATCGGCTGGTCGCTGTTCTACGCGCCCCCCGCCCCGACGCGACCGCCTCGGTCGTTGAGCGCCTCATCGAGCCGGGCATCGGATGCATTGAATTGACCTTGACAACGCCGGATGCCCTCCACGAGCTCCCCCGACTGCGCGAAGGTGTCGACGTGTCGGTCAAACGCCTTGCGAACGCCCCCACCGGCTTGATGCTGAAGGAACGAAGGACGACGAATCGTGGGTCAGTGTCGGGCGATGCGTTCGTCGACCCACGAGAAGAGGTCTACCGGTGATGGCAGCCACCCTCCAGCGCGTCGTGCGGTTGAGCGGGTGTGCGGCGAAGACCGACCACAGGCCAAATCACGCGAGAAGATTGCCGACATGACTGACACTGCAGCGATCATCACCGGGGGAGCTCACGGAATTGGGGCCGCCACATCGCGGCTCCTTGCGTCGAGCTCGCCCCATCACATCGTGATCGCCGACATCGACGAGGCTGGCGCGACCGCACAGGCACAACAGCTCGTGGCCGGCGGTGCTTCCGCGGAGGCAGTTCGTCTCGACGTCGCCGACGCGGACTCCTGGAGCGCACTTCGTGCGCAGTGCGAGACAGCTGGCCGGAGAGTCGCTGTGGTCGTGAACAACGCCTATACGATCACGCGAGGATCAGCCCATGAACTGGACGACCATGCGTGGAGTCGACAGATCGACGTCTTGCTCGGCGGGGTACGGCGGTCAATGGTCGCCTTTCATGATCACCTTTCCCACGGCGGCGCGGTAGTCAACGTCGCGAGCGTTCACGCGATCGCGGGGTGGGCGGGCCATTCAGCTTATGCGGCAGCCAAAGGGGGCGTACTCGCGCTCACCCGACAGTTGGCAGTCGAATATGGTCCCGCCGTGCGGGTCAACGCGGTCGTCCCGGGGGCGATCGAGACAAGAGCATGGGATGGCTTGATTGATGATGAAGGGCGGAGAGCACTCAATGCGACCATTGTTGCCGAAAGATTCGGGACTGCCGACGAGGTTGCCGCGGCGATCGCCTTTCTCGCGAGTGACGCGGCGAGCTACATCACTGGTGCGAGCCTGGTTGTTGACGGTGGACTGACTATTCGGGGATAACCCTCGAGCTCTCCGTTGCCCCGCCTGCTGGAGTACCAGGATCGAGTTGCTTCAGACCGCCGCCTCGCGCGCGGCAAGTAGCGCCGCTCCGCCATCAACAGCGCGAAGAGCATCCTCAGCATCACGCATGGCGATCTTCATCATGTCGAGCATCGCCGCCTGCGCCCCATCGGCATCCCGATCTCGAATCGCCTCGAACACCGCACGGTGCGTGCTGTAGAACGAGCGGTCGTCGCTGTGTGAGTGGGCCAATGCATCTCGTGCCTCGAGCGCTGGCTCAAGGACCACTTCAAACTGCTCGAGTAACTCGTTACCGGCCGCGCGAAGGAGTGCACTGTGGAATGCCAGGTCAGCCGCGATCACGGTTTCGCGATTCACGCCATCCCACGACCCCATCGCGCCAAGGGCATGCTCCATCTCATCGAGGTGGGCATCGGTGCGCCTGCGAGCAGCCATCCGGGCCGCGACCGGCTCGATTGCCAATCGCACTTCGCCAAGCTCAACAAGCAACAGCGGGTCGGGGTTTCCGCCGGCTCGCCAACGGATCACATCGCCATCAAGAAGCTGCCATCGTGCTCGCTCGGTTATGAACGTTCCCCTCTTGGGACGCGCATCGACCAAGCCCTTTGTGGCGAGCACCTTGAGTGCCTCTCGGATCACTGTTCGACTCACGCCGAACGATTGGACAAGTTCATTCGGATCGATAACCTGACCGGCCTCGAGGTGGCCTCGCGTGATGCGAAGACCCAGCTCGTTCACGACGTGGCCGTGGATGCCTCGTCTTGAATAGGTGCTCACCTGACAGACTCTACTGCCGAGCAGTGGCGAGTCGGCGCGATGCACGGCTCGCGCCGTTTCCTCACCGACTCAACTCCTGTCGTCTATTTGACCGCGCCCAAAGCAAGTCCGCCGACGAACTGCTTCTGGAACACCAAAAACACGATGACGCAGGGAATCGCAGCGATCACCGTAGCCGCGCCGATGACGTTCCACTCCGCGTTGTACTCACCCAAAAGAGACAGCACGGCGGCGGTGATGGGGAACTGCGTAGAAGTTCTCAGCAGCGTGATCGCTAGTAGGAGGTCATTGAAGACCCACGTGAAGGCGAGCGCGCCGAGGGCTGCGAGTGCGGGGCGTGTCAACGGGAGAATCACTTGCCAATAGGTTCGCAGCACGCCGGCACCGTCTATCGCTGCCGCATCCTGTAGTTCGACCGGAATCGCGCGCATGAAGCCGTACAGGACGAAGGTGTAGAAGCCGAGGCCAGACGCCGTCTGGAACAGAATCACGACAAGGAGAGTGTCGTAAAGACCGGCATTTTCTGAGATCTTCAGCCACGGAATGAGCATCAATTGAGCGGGCAAGAGGTTGCCGGCAAGCATCACAATCAGCAGTGTGCGCCGGAAAGGGACTCGGTAGCGACTCAGGGCGAAGGCCGCGAACGATGACAGCAGGAGTGTCAGCACCACGGTCGGAATGGTGATGATCAGGCTATTGACCATCGCTTGCGCCATGTCCGCGTTGAACCACGCGCGTGCGTATGACTCAAGTGACCACGTCTCGGGCCACGCGGTCACTCCGTTGCGGAGTACGTCGGAGTTAGTGCGGAACGACGTAATGAGGACGAGCGCGATGGGGAAGAACCAGATGCAGGAGAGAACTATCGCGACCGTGTGAAAGCTCAAGGTGTGAACGCGCGAACGCCAACGCGATCGGCCTGGGCGAGTTGGCTCAGGCGCCCCTGACGAAGTGACGGTGTCCGGCAGAGTCGCTGTCATCAGTTGTCCTCCTTGGCATCGGAAAACGCTCGAACGAGATAGGAGATGATCACGCCGATTGCGAGCAAGAAGATCACCACAGCTATCGCCGACGCATAGCCGAGCTGTCGGTCGGTGAACGCCGTCGAAAACATCAAGGTGCTCAGGAGTTCGCTTGACCGGAACGGCCCTCCGCGAGTCATGGCCCACACGATGTCGAAAGAACGAAGTGAATCAATGACAAGCAGAGAGATGATCACAAGATTCACCCCGCGCAGCTGCGGAAGGGTGATGTGGATAAAGCGTTGCCAGGCACTTGCGCCGTCAACGCGGGCTGCTTCATGCAGCGTCGGGTCGATCGCCTTGAGGCCTGCGATGAAGAGAACCATCACGTAGCCGATCTGGCGCCACAGTGCGGCCACGATGACCGCGTATAGAGCAGTGTTGGGGTCTCCCAGCCAGATGCGCGTCCAGTCGTCGAGACCCATCGCCCGCAACGTCTCGTTCAGGATTCCGCGGGGTTGGAAGATTGAGTTCCACATCAGGGCGGTCACGACGAGGGAAAAAACCATCGGCAAGAAGATGGCAGTGCGATAGATGCCGACGCCTCTCCGGTCTGCCTGAAGCAGTAGCGCGATCGCCAGGCCAAACACGAACGACAGGCCCCCGAAAAGAACGAGCCAGATTGCCGTGTTGCCCAGTGCTCCGTAGAAGGCTGGGTCGTCCGTGAAGAGCCGGACGTAATTGTCGAGCCCCACCGGCTCAGCAACTCCAATGCCGTTCCATCGCACGAATGAGAGAAGGATGCCCTGGATCGCGGGGTAAAACACCCCGAGTGACTCAATGACGAACGGAACCAGAACGAGCGCAAACACAACCGGCGGCGTGACGAACGCACGCCGCCGGTTGGTCGTCGCGCGAGGCGCGAATTTTGTCATTAGCCTGCTCGAACTCGCTCCGCCTCGGCCTGCCACTCTTCAAGAATCTGATCGAGTGGCTTGACTCCCGCAAGGTACTGCGTGAGCGCCTGGTCGGCCGTGGCCTGGAGGGCGTCGGACGAGTCCCGGTTGAAGAACTGCGTCACCCCGCCGACCGCTGCGTCGAGGATCTCCTGGCCTTGCAAGAGCACGGGCGTCAACTCAACATCGACGTTCGGGTTGGCCGGGATCTCCGTCGACGAGGGGTTGGCGTTGAACATGATCTCCTGCGCCTCGGCCGAGCCGAGGAAGGCCAGGAACTCTTTCGCGAGATTGGGCTGGTCAGTGCGCGAGCTGGCGAAGAAGCCCTCCGTCGGACCTTCCTCCGCGAGCGGGACGCTCTCGTCGATGATCGGGAACCGGAAGAAGTCGTACTCATCCAGTTCCTCGGGCGGGAGGCTGAATTGCAACCACGAACCGGCGAGGAACATACCGGTGCGGCCCTGGGTCAGGTCGGTTGCCGCCTGAGCGAAGGTGATTCCAGAAGCTTCCGGGTCAAAGTAAGGCAGGATCTCGTCCCACCGCTCGAACACGGCCTCGATGCGAGGGTCGTCAAAGCTCTCTTCGCCCGCGAGTACATCGAGGTGGAACTCCGCGCCGTTAATGCGAAGGTTCAGGTAGTCGAACCAGGCCGAGGCGAGCCAGGGCGAGTCGCCGAGCGCAATGCCGACGGGTTCCACACCAGCTGACTTGAGGGTTTCAGCAGCCTCGAGCAGTTCGTCCCAGGTCTCCGGAACTTCAGCACCCGCCTCTTCCCAGACCGACTTCTTGTAGTACGCAGCCACCCAGTAGTACGACGTGGGCACGAAAATCTCGTTGCCTGCTGAGTCCGTGCTGAGCTGACGCAGACCTTCCGAGAACTCGAAGTCTTCCCAGACGTCAGAGATGTCGAGCACGAGGCCCTCATCAGCGAGCTCGCGCATGAATGCGCCGCCGAAGAGAGTGAGTACGTCCGGAGGATTCGCCGACGTGAGGTACGAGGGGAGTTGGTCACGGAAGGTCTCATTAGGGACGGAGTTGATTTCGACCTGTCCGCCGCCCTGCGCGTTGAACGCGTCGACGGCTGCGACGAGTGCGAGGTGAGCGCCCGAGTCGGTGGCGAGACGCGACTGCACCGTCAAGGGGCCTTCTGCGTCTTCCACGACAGGTTCTGTAGGTGTTCCAGTGCCGAGGCAGCCGGCGAGGAGCAGGGTCACTGTGCCTGCGACGCCGAGAATTGCGGCTGTGCGATGCCGTCGGGTCATCGTTGACTCCAATTCGTTGTGAGGTGCAAGGAAGGTAAAGCAGCGAACCGTGGGGCTCGTTCTGTCAACCTAGGCATCGCCCATTGTGTCTGTCAATAGTTTTATACTATTTTTTATGCCTATGATGGATGCGCTCACCGACGAGACGCTGCGGTTTCTTCTTTTTAGTCGTGAAATAGGAATAGTGTGCCCCCCATGAAGATCGAGTCCATCGAAACCTTCCTCGTGCCCCCCCGCTGGTTGTTCGTCAAGGTAACCACCGACGACGGCCTGATTGGCTGGGGCGAGCCGGTCGTAGAAGGTCGAGCGCGCACGGTTCGGACGATGATCGATGAAGTTACACCTCTCATTCTCGGTTCCGACCCTTTGCGGATCGAGGACACATGGCAGCTTCTCTGGCGCTCGGGCTTCTATCGCGGAGGCGCAATCCTCGCGTCAGCGGTGGCGGGAATCGATCAAGCGCTGTGGGACATTGCCGGGAAGTTCTACAGCACCCCCATCTACAACCTGCTCGGCGGGCCGGTGCGTGAACGGGTGCGAAGCTACTCCTGGGCAGAATCTGACTCACTTGAAGAACTCGGCGAGCGCATTCTCGAGCAGGTTGAACGTGGCTACGACGCAGTAAAGCTCATTGCCTCTGGGAGCATGACCGCGATCGCCGACCCGGCATCGATTGACGCGGTTGTGGAACGTGCTCAATGCGCGCGCACAGCTCTCGGCCCTGGGCGCGACTTCGCCATGGACTTCCACGGTCGAGTGACCCCCGCAAACTCGAAGCGGCTGTTGTCACTACTCGAAGACTCCCGCCCGATGTTCGTCGAAGAACCGACGGTTCCCGAACTGGCAGCGGGCCATCTGCGCGACCTCGTCGACTCCACCACGATCCCTTTGGCGATGGGCGAGCGGCAGTTCTCGCGCTGGGAGTTCCGCCAACTTCTCGACGCCGGTCTCGCGATCGTTCAACCTGACATCTCTCATGCGGGCGGCGTCTCCGAGACAAGAAGAATCGCGACCTTGGCCGAAGCGTACGGCGCGACCATCGCGCCGCACTGCCCGTTGGGCCCAATCGCGTTGGCCGCAAGCCTCCAGGTCGACTTTGCCTCCCCCAACTTTTTGATCCAGGAGCAGAGCGGAGGCATGGCCTACAACGGCGACTGGGGCGTGCTCGACTATCTCCTCGACACAACGGTGCTCACCCCGGTTGGTGGCCATCTTGAGCGCCCGCTGGGCGCAGGCCTGGGCATCGAGATCGACGAGGCCGCGGTTCGCCGGGCCGACGAAATCGGACACGATTGGTATCCGCCCGTTTGGCGCCATGCCGACGGCAGCCTCGCTGAGTGGTGACTCGTGTGAGCTCGGCCGCGCCATAGGCTCGACCCATGCAGTACTGCATCTTCACCGAGCCCCAGCAAGGCGCGAGCTACGACACGATCTTGGCGCACGCGCAGCGCGCAGAGGCCCTCGGGTTTCACGCCTGGTTTCGCAGCGACCACTACTTCGTCATGGGCGACGGCGACGGCCTGCCCGGCCCGACCGACGCGTGGACGACCCTCGCGGCGCTCGCCCGCGAGACCAGCACGATTCGCCTGGGCACCCTCGTCAGCTCGGCCACGCACCGGCACCCGGGCATCCTTGCCGTGCAAGTCGCTCAAGTCGACCAGATGTCGAACGGACGCGTCGAGTTCGGGCTCGGCACGGGGTGGTACGAGCGCGAACACGAAGCGTTCGGCATCCCGTTTCCTGACAAGCGGTTCGGGATGCTCGAAGAGCAGCTCGCCATCGTGACCGGTTACTGGGCCACGCCCGACGGCGCAACCTTCTCGTTCGAGGGCGACCACTACCGGCTCGTCGACGTGCCTGCTCTTCCGAAGATCGTGCAGGAGCGCATGCCCGTCATCGTCGGTGGGGGCGGACCGCGCAAAACGCCCCAGCTTGCGGCGCGGTACGCGACCGAGTTCAACATCGGGTTCAACACGCTCGAGCGCTTCGCCGAGGTGTTCGCCAACGTGCGTGCGGTGTGCGAGGAGGAAGATCGTGACCCGGCGACCCTGAAACTCTCGGCCGCTTGGCCGACGATCGTCGGCCGCGACGCCGCCGAGATCGCGCGGCGGTGCGCGGCGGTTGACTACCCGCCGGATGACCACGACGAGCGCCTCGTTGGCACCCCCTCACAGGTCGTCGACCGGCTGGGGGCGCTGAAGGAGCTGGGCGTCGACCGCGTCTACTTGCAAACGGTCGACATGACCGACCTCGACCACCTCGACCTGATTGCGGCCGACGTTCTGCCGCAGCTGAGCTGAAGAGAGCATCCATGACCACCACTGCATTTGGCGCCGCCGCCGACTGGACCCACCGCCAGGTTGACCTGGGCCGCCTGCCCGTCGCCGTCATTGGCGTTGTTGACGCGAACGGCGTCGTCGACGTGGCCGCGTTCGGCACTGACTCGGTGAGTGGCCGCACCGCGCACGTCGACGACCGCTTCGCGCTCTACTCGATCACGAAGCCCCTCGTCGCGCTCACGGCGATGCGCGCGGTCGAGCGCGGACTGCTCACGACCGAGACCCCGCTGCGCGAAGCTCTGCCCGCGTTTAGCCACCCTGGCGTCACCCTGCAGCACGTGCTGAGTCACACGTCGGGCATCGCCGATGTGCGCCTCGAGGACGACGGGGCCGTGCGCTCGCACGGTCACGCGACGACGTTGCGTGAGGCTGTCGAGCGCGCCCCCATCGAGTTTGTGCCGGGCACTGCACGGCGCTACGCGAACCTCTCATGGGAGGGTGCGGTTGCCCTCGTCGAGCACGCCACGGGCAACGCCTTCGCCGACGAGTTCGCCGCCATGGCCGCGACGGTCGGCGCGCACCACCTCTCGTTCGACGCTGAGGGCGCCCACCACGTGCACGGCTACGAGCGCTACGACCACGACCCCACACAGCTGTTTCCGCTGCGCCACCCCGCGGCCGGAGCCGTCGCCAACGCCGCCGACCTGCTCGCCGTCGCACGCTCGCTGCTCATGAACGACGGGGCGATCGTGTCGCCGGCAACCCTCGCCGCAATGCAGCAGTCACGCACCGCCGGGCTCTACGTCATCGACGTTGAACCGCTCAAGCGCTTCGAGCAGTTCGGTCTCGGATTCTTGCTGCCCCGCGGCCCGGGCTTGCTCGACCACAGCGTCTACGGCCACTCGGGCTGGACCAACACCCAGCTCTGGGTGTCGCCCGCCGCGGGCCGCGCGGTCGTGATGCTCACGAACCGCCTCGACGCGAGTGAGCCCGACGTTGGCATGAACGTCGACCAACTGCTCAACGCGGTGTTCTTGGCATCATGACCGATCGGCCCCATGTCATCGTCCTCGCGGGCGGCGGCTACGCCTTCCGCTCCGACCACGAAGGTGAGCCCGTCGCCGAGTGGCTGCGATCGCTCGGCCTCGACGCGAGTGTGTTCGACTACCCCGTTCTCACTCGTCATCCGGGCCCGATTGACGCGGTACGGATGCGCGCCGCCGAATTGCGGGCGAGCGGCGTCGAGCGGCTCGGCATTCTGGGCTTCTCCGCCGGCGGTCACCTCGCGGGCCACGCCGCGGCGCTCGGCCTCGTCGATGCCGCGGTGCTGTGTTACCCCGTGGTCTCGATGATGACACCCACCCATGGCGGTTCTCGGCGGGAACTGCTGGGGCGTTGGGCCACCCCGTGGGCGCGCGCCGCCGTCTCGGTCGAGCGGCTCGTCACCCCGAGCATGCCTCCGACCTTCGTCTGGCACACGGCGGAAGACGATACGGTGCCTCTCGAGCATCCCTACCTCCTCGGTCGGGCATTGGCCCGCCACGGTGTTCCCCACGCGATGCACGTCTATCCCCGCGGCGAGCACGGGCTCGGTCTCGTTACCGGCGTCGAGGGCGGCGAGCTCGCCGGCATCGCCGCGAACTGGACGCGCGACTGCGCAGAGTGGCTGCGCGAGCTCGGCTGGATCGACTGAACACAGAATTGCCGCGACTACTGATCGGGCGTGATCGCGTCGGTTTCAGCCTCGGCCTTCTCGGCGAGTGCTTCGATCGAACGGATGCCCTCCGGGCGCCCCGCGCGCACCCACAGTGCCCACAGCGCGGCGGCGATGAGTGCCGCGGCCACGAGGCTCACGAGCGGCCAGCCACGCGCGAGGTTCACGACGAGCGTGAAAGCCACGACGACCGAGCCGAACAGATTGAGAGCGAAACGCTTGCGCTGCCGCGCGACGTGCGTGAACCGGGTCATGGCGAGAAGGCCCGAGAGGAAGCTCAAGAAAACCGCGACGGCGTAGAAGAGCACGAGCCTCTGGTCGTCGGCTCCGGCCGCGGCAACGACGACCATCGACAACACGGCGAAGAGCACGAGGCCCCAGTAGGGCGTGTGTCGAGAGTTCACCCGCCCAAAAGCGGCTGGCAGGATTCCCACCGAATGCACCTTCGAGGGGTGCACAGCGAGGGCCTTGAGCAGCCCCGGCCCGGCCTGGAACGACGAACTCGCAGCGGCGAGCAACAGCAGCGCGGTCATGAGCTGGAAGAGCGCAAAGACGGGCGCGGGGGCCACGTGCCGCGCGAAGTCGGCGATGAGCGTCGACCCCTCGTCAGGCAGCCCGACCCCCAGGCGCGCAGCTTGCGACGCGAGCCCGAGCGTGATGACACCGACGATTCCCAGCGTGAGCCAGAGCGTCAGTTGTCCGAATCGACGACGCCCGTCGTCGTCGAGCTCACCCAGTTGCGCGATCGCGGTCGAGGGTGCTTCGACGCCCGTGGCGAGGGCCATCGCCACGGGGAAGGCGAACACGACCGCGATGAGTCCGGCGAGCATCCCCGGGTCAGCGCCGGTGCTCGTGGCCGCAACGGCAGCCTCGCCGGAGACCGGAGCCGCGAAGGCACTGAACACGAGCACCGCGGCGGCGACGACGACGAACACCACCGTCATGAGGGCAAAGACGATGCGCCCGAGGTGTCCGAACCAGCACAGCCCGCCGACGAGGGCGACAAGAACGAGCGCGATGAGCAGGCGCCACGGTTCGAGAGCCGGGAAGTAGGCAATGACCGCCGAGGCGGCCGCCGACACGCTGATGGCGATCGTCAGCACGAAGTCGACCACGAGTGAGCCAACCGGCACGAACGACCAGCCGTCGCCGAACGCTTCGCCCACGGCAGCCGATGCGCCGCCGCCCTCGGGGTAACGGGCAATGAGCGCGCGGTAGTTGACGACCACGAGAGCGATGATGACGATGACGAGGCCCATCGTCGCGACGAGCAGATCGAGTCGACCATCGAGAGCGTGGAGGGCCGCTTCAACCGCGTAGGCGACCGACGACACCGGGTCGGCCATGACCGCGAAGGCGAAAGCGAGAAAGAGGACGGCGCGTGAGCGCAGGATGACCACGCGCAGACACTACTCCTGCTGGAGGGCTACCCCCGCACGTGCGCAGCGAGCCAGCGCAACGCGGCGTCGGCACCGTGCTCATCATCGGCGAGCGCCGAGATGTGGCTCTCCCCCTCGACGAGCCAGAGCTCGGCGCTGCTCAGCTGAGTGGCGAGCCACGACGAATGCGTCGGCGGCACCACGTGGTCGTCGGTGCCGTGCATGAGCAACACGGGTGCCATCACATCGGCGAGGTCGACACCCCACGGCGTCACGAAGGCAATGTCATCGTGAATGAGCGCATCGATGCCCGAGGCGATTCCCGCCGCCGCCACCTCGCCCAGCCAGCCCCATGGCCCGGCCAAAGCCACCCAATCGTGAGCGATGAAGTCGATCGGCGCGTCGGCGTTCTCGCGCTCGTGCAGGCGCTTGCCCTCGAGCCCGTTCTCGGCGGCCCGGAGCGATGCCGTGCTTGTCGGGCCCATTCCCGCGAACCAGTCGAGGCCCACGGCATCACGAGGTGCGAGCCCGGCGAGTGCCACGACGGCAATGACACGCGCCGGCTGCAACGCGGCAGCCGCGAGGGCGTGCGGGCCGCCGCCCGTGTCGTAGCCGTGCAGCGTGCGACCGTCGGGCAGCGTGATGTCGAACTCGTGCACGTCGGTCATGGCAACGGCCCCAGCAGGTCAGCGGCGACGGTCGCGTGCACGGCCTCGGTGTCGCTCGGGTGGTAGATGCCCGCGAGCACGTCGCGCTGGAGGCGGCTGAGCTCGGCCGACGACCGATAGGCCCCACCGCCCGCGATGCGCATGGCCTGGTCGACAACGTGCCGCGCGGTTTCGACGCTGCGGTGCTTGAGTCCGGCGAGGTCGCGGAACCACCGGGTTCCTCGATCGACACCGGCATCGCGGTCGCGCGTGACCTCGTGCAGTTGGGGGGTGAGCGCGTCGAGCGCGAGCGCAGCATCCGCGATGCGCCAGCGAATGTCGGGGTCGTGGGCGAGGGGAGATCCGTCGTTGCGCAGGCTTGCGCGGCGTTGCGCACTCTCGACCGCGAGCTCGAGCGCACGATCGGCGATGCCGGCGTAGACGCTTGCGATGAGGGTGTGAAAGTTGGCGGCGATTGCCAGCGTGTACACATCACCGCTGGGCCCGACGGGCAGGATGCGCGCCACGCGTTCGTCGCCCACCACCGCGCCGTCGAGGTGGGTCGTGTGGCTCTGCGTCGCGCGCATGCCGAGGGTGTCCCAGTCGGGGGTGATGTCGATACCCGCGGTGTCGCGCGTCAGGAAGCCGTGCACGATCGTCGCCGGAGAACCGTCGGCGGGGTCGTGCCGCCCGAGCACCCCGAGGCGCGTCCACGCGGGCGAGAGGGTCGTGAAGATCTTCGTGCCCGTGAAGGCCCAGCCGCCGGCGACCCGATCAACCCGCGTGAGCGAGTCGCTCATCACTCGGTCGTTGCCCGCCTCACTGATCGCGAAGGCGAAGAGTTCGCCGCGCTCGGCCTCGTCGAGCACCCACTGCAGGCTCGCATCGCCGGTGGCGAGCAGGTCCCGCGCGACGCCCATCCACACCAGGTGCATCGTGAGGCCGAGCGCCGTGGCAGGCGCAAACGCGGCAAGCAGTCGCTGGTCGGCGGATGCGTCGCTCAGGCTGCGCGGCGCGAGATAGCCCGCGGCGCGCAACTCGTCGAGGTCGTCGGTGAAGAAGCTATTCGCGGCGTCGTAGCCGGGCGCCCGCTCGCGAATGCGTGCGAGTAGCGCGGGAGTCAGCACGCTCGACATGCCTCCACGCTACTCTCGCGCTCAACGCGATTGCCCGACAGCCGAGGCATGAGGGCGCAAAACAGCCGCTGACTGGCGCAGGGCTTAGATCATATGATTGCAGGGCGGGCCGTTCGGCTCTATCATCACCGGAGGAACAGATGACGCGACCACCCATGTCTGTGCAGCTCTACACGGTGCGCGACCTGCTCGACGCCGACGCTGCGGGAACGATCGAGGCGCTCGCCGCGATGGGCTTCACCGCGGTTGAGCCCTTTGGCCTTCCCGACCTGGCACCCGCGGTGCGCGACGCGCTCGCGGCCAACGGTCTCACGGCTCCGACCGCACACGGCGCGGTGCTGGGGAGCACCGCCGAGACGCTCGCCGCCGCGAAGGAACTCGGCGTGCAGGTGATCATCGAACCGTGGCAACCGTCTGAACGGTTCGCCGACCGGGCATCGATTGCCGAGGTCGCCGCCGAGCTCACCGCGGCCGCCGAGGCTGCTGCCGCACACGGCATCACCGTGGGCTACCACAACCACGATTTTGAGCTGCGGGGCAGTGTCGACGGCCAGCTTCCGCTGCTCGTCCTCGCCGAGTTGACCGACCCCCGCGTCGTCTTCGAGCTCGACGCCTACTGGGCGGCCGTGGCCGGGGTCGACCCGGCTGAGATTGCGACCGCCCTCGGCGCGCGGCTCGTCGCAATCCACGTGAAAGACGGCGACCCTGCCGGCACGGTCGAGCAACAGGTCTCGGCGGGCCACGGCACCGTTCCCCTTGCCGACGTGCTTGCGGCCGCACCGCACGCCCGCCCGGTCGTCGAGTTCGACGTACTGCCGGGCGGCAACCTCGAGCACATCGCCGTGTCGGCACGCTGGGTCGCCGAGCAGGTCGGCGCATGAGCGGCCCCGTCGGCGTCGGCATCATCGGCGCAGGAGTCATCAGCACGCAGTACCTCGACAACCTCACGAAGGCGGGCGACGTCGAGGTGCGCATGATCGCCGACCTCGACCTCGACCGGGCTCGCTCGCGTGCCGACGAATACGGCGTTGCGGGTGCCGGATCTGTCGACGAGCTGCTCGCGCGCGACGACATCGAGATCGTGCTCAACCTGACGATTCCGGCCGCGCACGCGCCCGTCGCCACAGCGTGCGTCGAGGCGGGCAAGCACGTCTGGACAGAGAAGCCCTTCGCCCTCAATCGCGACGAAGGCCGTGCACTGCTGGCCCGCGCCGTCGAGCGCAACCTCCGTGTGGCGTGCGCGCCTGACACCGTGCTCGGCCCGGGCGTGCAAACCGCGCGCCGCTTGCTCGAGCAGGGCGCGATCGGTGAGCCGATCAGCGCTCTCACGATGTTTCAGGTCTCGGGCCCCGAAACCTGGCACCCGAGCCCCGAGTTCCTCTACGCGCACGGCGGTGGCCCGCTTTTCGACATGGGGCCCTACTACCTGACGACTCTCGTGCAACTCTTGGGGCCGATTGCCCGGGTGGATGCTCGCGGAACCCGCGCCCGCACCGAACGCGTCATCGGCTCCGGCCCCAAGGCAGGCACGCGATTCCCCGTCGAGGTTCCGACCAACGTCGCCGCTCTCTACGAGACCGCCGCCGGGCACATCGCGCAGAGCACCTTCAGCTTCGAGTCGCCCCTGCCGCGTGTCGGCGTCGTCGAGATCACGGGCACCGAGGGCACCCTCGTGCTGCCCGACCCCAACGGCTTCGATGGCGAGCTCACCATCTGGCGCGCCGGGATGATGCCCGACGACGAGCCCGAGCGTCACCCCGCGGTCGGCCACGGCATGACCCGGGGGCTCGGCGTCGTCGAACTCGCGCGCGCGATTCGCGCGGGGGTTCCCGAACGCGCGAGTGGTGAGCTGGCCCTGCACGTGCTCGACATCATGCAGAGCACCGAGCAGTCGACGGAGTCGCGCGAGGCGATCACGCTCGTCACCTCGGCGACGCAGCCTGAAGCGATGCCGGCCGAGTTCGACCCGTGGGGGGCGACGCTGTGAGCGGCGGCGCGTCGATCGGTGGCGCCAGTGAGCGGGCCGACCTGACCGGCGGCGGCACTGTGTCGTCCGTCGCCGCCGCATTGATTGGCGGCGGCTTTATGGGCGAGGTGCACACCCGCGCCTTGCGCGCGGCGGGCATCCCGATCGTCGGCGTTGCGTCGTCGTCCGCGGCGAGCGCCGAGCGCGCCGCCGATCGTCTTCGGCTCGACCGCGCCTACGCGAGCGTCGAGGAGCTGTTCGCCGACGAGTCGGTCACGCTCGTGCACGTGCTGACGCCGAACGACTCGCACGCAGCTCTCGCAACAGCGGCACTGCAAGCGGGCAAGCACGTCGTCTGCGAGAAGCCCCTCGCGACGGCGAGCGCCGACGCGCGTGCCCTGGTCGAACTCGCGGCCTCAACGGATCGCATCACGTCGGTGCCGTTCGTCTATCGCTTCCACCCCATGGTGCGCGAGGCGCGCGACCGCATCGCGCGCGGCCAGACCGGCCGACTGCTCTCGGTGCAGGGTGCCTATCTTCAAGACTGGTTGCTCGCGGCCGACGACAACAACTGGCGCGTCGATTCCGAAGCGGGCGGGCCCTCGCGCGCGTTCGCCGACATCGGCAGCCACTTGTGCGACCTGCTCGAGTTCATCGCGGGCGAGCGCATCACGCGGCTCACCTCGCAAACGCGCACCGTGCACGCCGAACGCGGCGGCAAGGCTGTCAGCACGGAAGACCTCGTCGGCGTGCTCGCCGAACTTGAGGGCGGTGCGGTCGTGAGCCTGCTCGTCTCGCAAGTAGCGCCGGGTCGCAAGAACGGACTCGTGCTCGAACTGCACGGCGAGGCCGAGAGCCTGCGCTTCGTGCAAGAGCGCCCCGAAGAGCTCTGGATCGGCCGGCGCCGCGAAAGCCTGCTGCACTTGCGCAACCCCGAAGAGTTGCAGGGCGACGCCGCGCGGTTATGCGTGCTGCCGGGAGGGCATCCGCTGGGCTATCAAGATGCGTTTACGGCGTTCGTCGCCGACACGGTGCGATCGATCGAACAGGGCAGCGCCGTGGATGGCCTCCCTGGGTTCGTCGACGGCCTTCGAGCCGCACAGCTCACCGAAGCCGTCCTCGAATCATCGGCCCGCGGCAGCTGGGTCGACCTGCCCGCACTCGCCTGAGTAGCACTCGCCTGAACATCACCCGCCTCGAACACTGCCGTTCTGGCCGAAACCAAGGAGCACCGATGAGCACGCATCCCGTCACCCTGTTCACCGGCCAGTGGGCCGACCTGACCCTCGAAGAGGTTGCCGAGCTCGCCGCCGGCTGGGGCTACGACGGCCTCGAAATCGCGGCCTCGGGTGAGCACCTCGACGTGCAGCGCATCGTCGAAGACGACGCCTACCTCGCCGAACGACTCGAGATTCTGAAGCGCCACAACTTGAAGGTCTACGCGATCTCGCACCACCTCGCGGGGCAAGCCGTGTGTGATGATCCGATCGACTTCCGACACCAGGCGATTCTGTCGAGCCGGGTGTGGGGCGACGGCGAAGCCGAGGGCGTTCGCCAGCGTGCCGCGACCGAACTGCAGTACGCCGCTCGCGCGGCCCGTCGACTCGGCGTCGACACCGTCGTGGGCTTCACGGGCTCGAGCATCTGGCAGTACGTCGCGATGTTCCCGCCCGTGCCCGCGAGTGTCATCGAGGGCGGCTACGACGACTTCGCGAAGCGCTGGAACCCGATTCTCGACGTGTTCGACAGCGAGGGTGTGCGCTTCGCCCACGAAGTACACCCCGGCGAGATCGCCTACGACTACTGGACGAGCGTGCGCAGCCTCGAGGCCATCAACCACCGCGAGGCCTTCGGCTTCAACTGGGACCCGTCGCACATGATGTGGCAAAACATCGACCCCGTGGGCTTCATCGTCGACTTCGCCGACCGCATCTACCACGTCGACTGCAAAGACACGCGCCTTCGGCCGCAGAACGGTCGCGCCGGCGTCATGGGCTCGCACTTGCCGTGGGGCGACCCGAAGCGAGGTTGGGACTTCGTCTCAACCGGCCACGGCGACGTGCCGTGGGAAGACTCCTTCCGGGCGCTGAAGTCGATCGGCTACAACGGCCCCATCTCGATCGAGTGGGAAGACGCCGGCATGAGCCGCTTGCACGGCGCCGCCGAAGCCGTGACCTTCGTGCGCTCGTTGCTGTGGGATCTCCCCGAGCAGTCGTTCGACGCCGCCTTCTCGAATCAGAACTGAGGCTCGCCCTCCATACTGGGCAGTGGCAACGAGAGAAGGAACGCAGTGACCGCAGTGGCAGCACCCTCGACGCAGCGCGCCATCGATCTCGTGGCGATGGCGCACGACGCGAGTCACTACCTGTTGCGGCCGCACACCGTCGCCACGCCCGAATCGATCGAGCAGGTTGCTGCACTGCTCGCGCACGCTTCTCGCACGGGCAGCCCGCTGACCTTCCGCTCGGGCGGCACGAGCCTCTCGGGTCAGGGCGTCACCGATGAGTTGCTCGTCGACACGCGCGCCAGCTTTCGCCGCATCGACGTGCTCGACGGCGGCGAGCGCGTTCGCGTGCAGCCCGGAGCGACCGTGCGCCAGGTCAACGCCCGACTCGCGCGGTTCGGCCGCCGGCTCGGCCCCGACCCGGCGAGCGAAATCGCGTGCACGATCGGCGGCGTGATCGCCAACAACTCCAGCGGCATGGCGTGCGGCACCGAGCAGAACACCTACCAAACCCTTGAGTCGATGACCCTCGTGCTCGCGAGCGGGACGACTATTGACTCCGCATCCAGCGATGCGGATGAGCAGTTGCGCCTCGCCGAACCGGAATTGTGGGCCGGGCTGTCGGCGTTGCGGGAGCGCGTGGTGGGTGATGATGCGTCGGTGGAGAGCATCCGTCGCCTGTTCGCGATGAAGAACACGATGGGCTACGGCCTCAACAGCCTGCTCGACCACGAACGACCGATCGACCTGCTCGTGCACCTGCTCATCGGCAGTGAGGGAACCCTCGGCTGGGTGGGTGAGGCGGTGTTCCGCACGGTGCCCGTCGCGCCGCTCGTGACGACGGGGCTGCTCGTCTTCAAGAGCCTCGCGCACGCGACCGCGGCGCTGCCCGCGCTCGTGGCCGCGGGCCTCGCGACGATCGAACTCATGGACGCCACATCGCTGCGCGTCGCCCAAACCCTCTCTGACGCGCCGGCCGCGATCACCGCGCTCACGATCGACCGGCACGCGGCGTTGCTCGTCGAGGTGCATGCGGCGACGGATGCTGAGCTCACGCGCGGCCTCGCCGCCGCTGACCGGGTCGTGGCCGGGCTGTCGCTCGCCGCCCCGTTCGCGTTCTCGCGCGAGCCCGCCGAGCGGGCTGCGCTGTGGCACGTGCGCAAGGGCCTCTACCCGGCCGTCGCCGAAGCGCGGCCGAGCGGCACGACCGCGATTCTCGAAGACGTCGCCGTTCCGGTGGCCAACCTGCTGCCCACCTGCGAAGCCCTCGAGGCAATGTTCGAGCGGCACGGCTACGAGAGCGCCGTGATCTTCGGACACGCGAAAGACGGCAACATTCACTTCTTGCTCACCGAACGCTTCGACACTCCCGAGGGCGTCGCGCGCTACGCGGCGGTGACGGAAGAGATCGTCGATCTCGTGCTCGCGCAGGGCGGCACGCTCAAGGCTGAGCACGGCACGGGCCGCATCATGGCGCCGTTCGTCGAGCGCCAGTACGGCATCGAGCTCACCGACGTCATGCGCACGCTCAAGGCACTGTGCGACCCGGCCGGCGTGCTCAACCCGGGCGTCATCATTACCGACGACGCGCAGGCGCACTTGCGTGACTTGAAGACCACGCCGACCGTCGAGGCCGAAGTCGACCGCTGCGTCGAGTGCGGCTATTGCGAGCCGACGTGCCCGAGCCGCACCCTCACGTTGACCCCGCGGCAGCGCATCGTCGTGCGGCGTGAACTCGCCGCGGCCGAAGCGCGCGGCGACCATGCTCTCGTCGAAGCGCTGCTCGTTGACGAGCCCTACGAGAGCGTTCAGACCTGCGCGGTCGACGGGCTGTGCGGCATCGCCTGCCCCGTCAACATCAACACGGGCGACCTCGTGCGACGCTTGCGCTCCGAGGGCCGCGCGCCCGGTCGCGGCGTGTGGAACGCGGCCGCCGGCCAGTGGGACACCACGACGCGCGTCGCCTCCCTCGCCCTCACCGTGGCGGATGCCCTTCCGACCGCCCTCGTGCGCGGCGCCAGCTCCGCCGCGCGTGCGATGCTCGGCACCGACGTCGTGCCGCGCTACGAAGCAGGCCTGCCGCGCGGCGGCGCACGCCGTTCGCGCCTCACTGACGCGTCGTCCGCCGTGCGAGGTTCCTCCGCTGCTGGCTCGTCTGCCGAGAACCCTCCCGTCGCGATCTTCCTGCCCGCGTGCGTCGGAACCATGTTCGGCCCCGAGGGCGCCGACCGCGGCGACGACG